>CAZTGY010000001.1:0-17760 GCA_964613445.1 uncultured Chromatiaceae bacterium
GATCCGGGTCGCGGCTGAAGCCGCTCCTACGGCTCCGGAAAGAACCCATGTCGCAGATGACGCCGCGCGAGATCGTCCAGGAACTGGACAAGTACATCATCGGCCAGGACCCGGCGAAGCGGGCCGTGGCCATTGCGCTCCGCAACCGCTGGCGGCGCATGCAGGTGGGCGAGCCCCTGCAGAACGAGATCACGCCGAAGAACATCCTGATGATCGGTCCCACGGGCGTGGGCAAGACCGAGATCGCCCGCCGCCTTGCGCGCCTTGCCCAGGCGCCCTTCATCAAGGTGGAGGCCACCAAGTTCACCGAAGTGGGCTACGTGGGCCGCGAAGTCGACAGCATCATCAAGGACCTGATGGACGCGGCTGTGAAGCTGACCCGCGAGCGGGAGACCCAGAAGGTCCGCCACCGGGCCGAGGACGCGGCGGAGGAAAAGGTGCTGGACGCCCTGCTCCCGCCCCCGTCGGCCGGCTTCACGTCGCCCCAGGAATCCCGTGACTCGGAGACCCGGCAGAAATTCCGCAAGATGCTCCGCGAGGGCAAGCTGGACGACAAGGAGATCGAGGTGGACGTCGCCGTCGTGCCCACGGGCGTGGAGATCATGGCCCCGCCCGGCATGGAGGAGATGTCGAGCCAGCTGCAGAGCCTGTTCCAGAACATGGGCGCGGGCCGGCGCAAGTCCCGCAAGCTCAAGGTAAAGGAAGCCTTCCGCCTGCTCACCGACGACGAGGCCGGCCGACTGATCAACGAGGAGGACCTGAAGTCGGCTGCTCTCGAGAACGTGGAGCAGAACGGCATCGTCTTCATCGACGAGATCGACAAGGTCGCCCGCCGCGGCGAGACCCACGGCGCGGACGTGTCCCGGGAAGGCGTGCAGAGGGACCTGCTGCCGCTGGTCGAGGGCTGCACCGTCAGCACCAAGTACGGCATGGTGAAGACCGACCACATCCTCTTCATCGCCTCGGGCGCCTTCCATGCCTCGAAGCCCTCGGACCTCATCCCGGAACTGCAGGGCCGCTTCCCGATCCGGGTGGAGCTCAACGCGCTGACCACCGGGGATTTCGTCCGCATCCTCACCGAGCCCGATGCATCGCTCACCCGCCAGTACACCGCCCTCATGGCGACGGAGGGCGTCACCATCGAGTTCGACGCGTCGGGCGTGCGCCGGCTGGCCGAGATCGCCTTCCACGTGAACAGCGAGCAGGAGAACATCGGCGCCCGCCGCCTGCACACCGTCATGGAGCGGCTGCTGGAGACCGTGTCCTTCGAGGCTGCCGACCAGGGCGGCAGGCGGGTGACGGTGGACGCCGCCTACGTCGAGGCCCAGCTCGGCAGCCTGGTGAAGGACCAGGATCTCAGCCGGTACATCCTGTAGGAGCGGCCGGGCAAGCGCCACGGCCGCGCATTTCACCGGGAGAACCCCCATGTCCAGGACCAGTCCGCCGGGCTCGAAGCCCGGGGTTCCACCCCCCGCCCGGCGGCGCGAGCCATTGCCGTGGCAGCAGCCAAAGGACGTCGAGGACGACGCCGCGGCGCCGGCACGGCTCCAGGCCATCCTCACCAGCCCGAGCTACTGCGAGGCGGACGAGGACGTCGAATTCCTGCAGCTGGAGGAGACGCGCGGCGTGCGCCTGCAGATCGATTACGCCAAGCCGGAGATGCTCCTCCGGAAGCACGGGATCACCCATACCATCGTGGTCTTCGGCAGCACGCGAATCACCGAGCCGGCCGCCGCCCGGCGGGCGCTGGCGGCGCGACAGGCGGCCTGCGCAGCGGATCCCGGCGATCCCGGGAACCAGCGCCGGCTGCGCATTGCCGAGCGCATCGCGGCCAAGAGCCGCTACTACGACGTGGCCCGGGAGTTCGGCCAGCTCGTGGCGCAGGCCGACCGGGGAAAGCGGGGCTCGCATCTCGTCGTCCTGACCGGCGGCGGCCCGGGGATCATGGAGGCGGCGAATCGCGGGGCCTTCGATGCTGGCGCCAAGTCGGTCGGACTGAACATCAGGCTGCCCCACGAGCAGTACCCGAACCCGTACATCACGCCCGAACTCTGCATGCGCTTCCACTATTTCGCCCTTCGCAAGCTGCACTTCCTGCTGCGTGCACGGGCGCTGGTGGCCTTCCCGGGTGGCTACGGCACCATGGACGAACTCTTCGAGACGCTGACGCTGGTGCAGACCCGCAAGATCAAGCCCGTCCCCGTGGTGCTCGTGGGCCGGGAGTTCTGGCAACGGGCTTTCGATGCCGAATTCCTCGTCGAGGAGGGCGTGATCGACCCGGAGGACCGTGACCTCTTCTGGTATGCGGAGACGGCCGGGGAGATCTGGGACGGGATCCGGCGGTGGTACGGCGAGAACGGCGAGTCGCTGGTCTGACAATGGGTCATCATCGCGGAAGCAGTTAACGGGAGAGTAGCCATGAGTGAATTCCCCTCCCTCACCCGCCGCACGTTCGTCGCCGGCAGTTCGATGAGCGTGGCCACCGCGCTCGCCGCACCCGGCTACGCCTCCGCCAGCGCCACCTCTACGAGCCGACGTTCCGGCCCCACCGGGCCCTTCGACACCATGCGCGAGATGATCGAGGCGCTCGACGCCCGGGGCCGCCTGCTCCGCATCGACCGGGTGGACCAGGACGCCTACGAAGGCACCGCACTCATGTACCGGCTGGTGGAGCGACACGGACTCGAGGGCGCCCCCGCCCTGCTCTTCGACGAGGTAAGGATCGGTGGCCGGTGGCTGAAGGGCCCGGTCGTCGGCAATTACCTGGGACCCTGGGACGCCGAGTGCCTGGCGCTCGGCCTGGAGCCCGATCCGTCCAGCGGCAAGGCCACCTTCCGCAAGGCCCGGGCGCACCTCATCGACCTGGCCGTGAAGAACGGTGGCCGCTACCCGGAGATCCCGCCGGTGCTCGTGCCGCGCGAGAAGGGACTGTGCAAGGAAGTGATCCTGCGCGGCGACGAGATCGACCTGACGACGTTCCCGTTCATGCAGGTGAATCCCGGCGATGGCGGCCGCTACATCAACACGGCCTCGGTGTTCACGGTAGACCCGAAGGCCGGCGTGAACCTGGGCACCTACCGCTGCCAGCTCAAGGGCCCGCGAAAGGTCGCGATCAGCCCCGGCGCCGGCCAGACGGGCTGGAGGATGCTGGACGCGGCCCGGAAGCGCGGCGAGAAGATGGCCCGCATCTCCCTGGTGCTGGGCCAGGACCCCATCGTGTACGTCGTCAGCGGCTCCCGCACGGCGAACCGGGTCGGCGACAGGCCCGTGGACGAACTGGCGGTGGCCGGCGGCCTGCGCGGGCGCCCCGTGGAGATAGTGAAGAGCGAGACCAATGACTTCCTGGTGCCGGCTCACGCCGAGATGGTGATCGAGGGCGAGATCGCACTGGCGGATCTGGAGCGCGAGGGCCCCTACGGGGAGGGCCTCGGCTACCAGGGCGACGGCGAGATGGCCTGGTGGATGAACGTCACCACGGTGACCCACCGCCGGGACCCCTGGCTGCACAACAGTTTCACCGGCGTGGACCGGGGACCGATGAAGTCACCGGGAGTGGCGTCGTCCTACCTGTTTGCGAAGAAGTTCGTGCCGGAGATCGCGGACTTCCATTACCTCGGGAATGCCAACAACGTCTTCTTCATCAGCATCGACAAGACCGCGGCGGGCCAGGGCATCGCCGCGGGAGAGAAGCTGGGCAAGTTCAATCCGGTGGCCAAGGTGGTGATCGTGCTGGACCGGGACGTGGACCTGATGGACATCTCCCAGGTCATGGCGGCCATCAGCTCCCGGTGGCAGCCGAGCCCGGCGGCGCGCATCTTCGAGAACCTGCCGGGGCTGCCGCTGGATCCAAGCCAGAAGGACCCGAACAGGACCAGCAAGATCATCATCGACGCCACCCGGCAGCTGCCGGGGGAAGGCGGCCCGGCCACGTTCCCGAGGACCAACCGGGAGATCCTGACGGCGCTGGCGCCCGACGCGTTTGCGCGCGTGGACGCGAAATGGGGCGACCTGATCGGGTAACGGGGACATGCCTAAATTTGCGGCGCAAATTTGGGCATGTCCCCCTTCCGGGCCCGCCACCAGTCCAGCAGGTCGGCGAACAGTGAGTAGGCGGCCGGCACGGCGACCAGCGACAGCAGCGTCGAGGTGAGCAGGCCGCCGATTACCGACGCGCCGAGGGGCGCCCGGAAGTTGCCGTCCGCACCCAGCCCGATCGCCACCGGCAGCATGCCGGCGCCCATGGCGATGGTCGTCATGATTACGGGCCGGGCACGCTTGCGGCACGCGACCATGATCGCCTCGTGGCGCGACAGGCCCTGGTCCCGTTCGCCGAGGATCGCGTAGTCCACGATCAGGATGGAGTTCTTGGTCGCGACTCCCGTGAGCAGGAGCAGGCCGATCAGGGACGGCAGCGACAGCGCATAACCACTCAAGAGCAGGCCGCCGAAGGCGCCCGCGCCGGCGAGGGGCACCGCTCCCAGGATCACCAGCGGCTGGATGGCGCTGCGGAAGAGGAGGAGCAGCACCAGGTACACGCTGACGATGCCTGCGAGCATGGCCAGGCCGAAGCCCAGGAACATCTCGGCGAAGGCCTCGGCGTCGCCGCTCGGCACGATGCGGACGCCGGGCGGCAGGTTGGTCACGGCGTCGGTCTTGCGCAGGGCTGCCGTGACGTTGCCCAGCGGCTGGCCGTTCAGTTCGGCCGAGATCTTGATGTTGCGCTCCCGGTTGAAGCGCTCGATCTGCGCAGGACCACTCCCGTCCGTGATGGTCGCGACCGCCGAGAGTGGCACGGTGCCATTCCGTGACGGCACCCGGAGCAGCGACAGCAAGGCGGCGTCGCTCAGCGAGGTGTCGGCGATCTGGACGCGGATCGGAATCTGCCGGTCGGCCAGGTTCAGCTTCGCCAGGTTGCGGCGGAAGTCGCCACTGGTGGCAATCCGGGCCGCCGCGGCGATGTCCACGGTGGACACGCCCAGGTCGGCCGCCCGGGCAGGATCCGGGGTTATCACGATCTCGGGGTTCAGAAGGGACGCCGTGGACGCGACGCTGCCGAGGCCCGGCATCGCGCGGAGCGCGGCCTCGATGTTGCGGCCCGCCTCCATCAGGTGCTGGGAATCCTTGCCCGCCAGCACGACGTCCAGCCGGTCGCCAGGCGCCTGGGCGGCAAAGCTGACCCGCACCCCCGGCAGGTCCTTCAGGCGCTCGCGGACCTCCGTCTCCAGCTCCTGGATGTTGCGCGTCCGGTCAGCAGCGAACTCCAGGGTGAGTGCCGCCTTGCGCACGTCCGCCTGGCTGCTGGCATCGTAGCCGCCCAGGGAGGCGGCGCCGATCCTGGCAAATACGCTGTCGAGCTCCGGGATGTCCTTCAGCAGCAGCCGTACCTGCTCGGCGGCCGCGACGGTATCGCTGAGGCGGGCGCCCGGGGGCAGGTTCACCAGCAGGTCGGTCCGCGACTGGTCGGACGCGGGCAGGAATGTCGTTGGGATCAGCGGGATGATCGCCAGGGAAGCAAAGAACGTGCTGATTGCCAGGCCCATCGTAAGCCAGCGGTGGCGCAGGGCCGCCCGGACCCAGGCGAGGTAGCCGGCCATCCAGCGGGGTTCGCGGCTGGCGGTGTGGTTCTCGCCCATGAACCGGGCCGCCAGCATCGGCGTCAGCAGCCGCGCGACCAGCAGGGAGAAAAGCACCGCGGTGGCCGCCGTCCAGCCAAACTCCCGGAAGTACAGGCCGATCTCGCCGGGCATGAAGGCCACCGGCACGAACACGGCGGCCAGGGTCGCCGAGGTGGCGATCACCGCGATGCCGATTTCGTCCGCCGCGTCGATGGCGGCCTGTCGCGGGGTCTTGCCCATGGCCCGGTGCTGGGCGATGTTCTCGATCTCCACGATGGCATCGTCCACCAGCACGCCGATCACCACGGCAAAGGCCAGCAGGGACAGCAGGTTCAGGCTGTAGCCAAGCCAGCTCATCACCGCGAAGGTCGGCAGCACGGACAGTGGCAGCGCCAGCGCGGAGATCCATGTGGCGCGCCAGTCGCGGAGGAAGAGCCACACCACGAGGACCGCCAGCAGGGCGCCTTCGATCAGCATCGTGACCGACGCATCGTAGGAGGCCTTGGCGGGCTCGACGCCGGAGGCGACCTCGATGAAGCGCACGTCGGGATGCTCGGCCTCCAGCTGGCTGATCTTCCGGCGTACGGCCTCGCCCACGGCGACAGCGCTGGTGTCCGCCGCGCGCTGGATCGAGACGGACACCACCGGCTTCCCGTTCAGCAAGGCGACTTCCCGCGGCTCGGCCGTGCCGTCAGTGACCGTCGCCAGGGACGACAGGCGCACGGACCGGCCGTCCGGCAGGGAAACGGGATAGTTGGCCAGGTCGGCGGCCGTGCGGACCGTCGCCACGGTGCGCACCGACTGCTCGGCACCGCCCACGGTGGTCCGCCCGCCTGACAGCTCCACCTGCAACCTGGCCAGCTGGGCGGACACGGTGCCCGCCGTCAGGCCAAAGGCCTGCAGGGAATCCGGCCGGAGGTCCACGCGCACCTCCCGGTCCACGCCACCGGTGCGCTGCACCTGGCCGACCCCCGCCACGCTGAAGAGCGCCTTGCGCACGGTGTCGTCCACGAACCAGCTGAGCTCGTCCGGTTCCATGCGGTCCGACTGCACCGCATAGGCGAGGAGAGTCGGGCCGAACAATGAAAGGCGGGCGATGACAGGCTCCTCGATGTCCTGGGGCAGCTCCGGACGGATGCGCTCGACGGCGTCCTTCACGTCCTGGAGCGCCCGGTCCATGTCCTGGCCCAGGTCGAAGATGATCCGGGTCTTCGACACGCCCTCGCTGACGTTGGACGTCAGCTTGTCGATATTGGCGAGCGAGGCCACGGCATCCTCGACCCGGCGCGTCACGTCGGTCTCGAGCTGGCTGGGGTTGGCGCCCGGAAGCTTGACCGTGACCGTGACTTCGGGAGTGATGAAGTCCGGCAGCTGGGAGATCGGCAACTTCCGGAGGCCAATCAGGCCCGCCACGCAGAGGATGCCGAAGATCAGCGCGGCGGCGATCGGATTGCGAATGCCCCAGAGCGAAACGTTCACGGGGCCGTCTCCTGCGCGAGGGCCGGCTTCCCGGCCACCTCCCTTACCAGGTCGCCATCGCTCAGGAAGCCGGCACCGCGCACGACGACGCGCTCGTCGGGCTTGAGGCCGCTCCGCACCTCGGTCACCTCACCACGCTGGCTGCCGACCGTGATGCGCCGCTGCTCCACATTGAAGGTGCTGCTCTCGTCCGCCTTCTGGCCCGCCTTGGCGCCGGCGCGGGCCACGAATACGTACGGATAGCCGTCGCGGAAGATCACCGACTCGCGGGGCAGCACCATGGCGTTCGTGGAGCCCAGCAGGATCTGGCCCTGGGCGAACATGCCCGAACGCAGGTCGCCGGGCTCCGGCAGGTCCGCATACAGCATGCCCGTGCGGGTTTCCGGGTCGACGGACGGGGACACGGCGCGGACCCGGCCCTGGATGCGCTGGCCGCCGGGGCTCGTCAGTTCCACCAGCGTGCCAACCTGCACCCGCGTCAGGTCGGCCTCGGTCAGTTCGGCACGCCACTCGAGCCGCCCGCCGCGGATCAGGCGGAGCAGGTCCGTGCCGGAGGCGACGATCTGTCCGGGCTGCACGGTGCGGGCCGAAATGATGCCTTCGTCCGGCGCACGAAGCGTCGCGTAGCCGAGCCGCAGCCGCGCCGCCTCCCGGTCCGCCTCGGCGGTGGCGAGCTGGGCTTCGACACTCGTCAGCGTGGCGCGCAGCTCGTCGGCGTTGCTCGAGGAAATCAAGCCTTCCTTCACGAGCGTTGCGCCGCGTTCGGCATTGGCTCGCGCCAGCTCGAGGCTGGCCCGGGCCTGGGCCACGCTGGCATCGGCCTGGCGCGCCTGGACCTCCAGGGTCCGGGTGTCCAGCCGCAGCAGCGGCTGGCCGGCGCGGACGTTATCGCCCACTTCCACGAGCACCTCGGCAACCCGGATGCCCGTGAGTTCCACGCCCAGGTACATCTCCTGCCAGGCGGCCACGGAGCCTGAGACGGCGATGGTGCGCTCCACCTGCTGGCTGACCGGGCTGACGGTGGTCACCACCAGGCTCGGCGTCGGTGCGGGCGCCTCTGGGGCCCCCCCGCAACCGGCCATGGCACCGGCCAGCAGCAGTAACGCGAGCGGGGATCGGGAGGGCAGCATGGGACGCATCATTCAGTTCGTTCTTATCGACAAATGGCCATCAATTGTAACGTAACAGCCCCGGCGACGGGTGGCTTGCCCCGCCCGGCGCGGTACAGTGGCCTCCCCTGACCGCGCGGCTCCGCTCCCGGCCCTTCATGACCGTCATTACGTCCAGCGACAACGCCCGATTCAGGGAGTACCTTGCCCTCGCCGGATCAGCCCGCGACCGCCGCCAGGCTGGCCTGGCCCTGATCGACGGCCTCCACCTGATCGACAGCTACCGGCAGCGGATCGGCCCGCCGCAACAGCTGCTCGTCAGCACGTCGGGCAAGAGCCGCCCGGAAGTCGCCGCGCTACTCGCCGGCCTGTCTCAGGTGCCCTGCGTCGAACTCAGCGACGCGCTCTTCCGCCGGCTGGCGCCCGTGCAGACGCCGACCGGGATCCTTGGCCTGATCGCCATTCCCCCACGCCGGCCACCCCCTGACCATCCGGAACCCTGCGTACTCCTGGAGGACGTCCAGGACCCCGGCAACCTGGGATCCATCCTGCGCTCCACGGCAGCGGCGGGCATCGGCCAGGTGTATCTTTCGGCCGGTTGCGCCGACCTGTGGTCGCCCAGGGTCCTGCGCGCCGCCATGGGGGCGCATTTCCAGCTGGAGTGTTTCGCCGGCGTGGACCTCGGCGGATTCGCCGCCGCCTTCCCGGGCCGACTGATAGCCACCCATCTCGCGGCCCGCCAGTCGGTGTTCGCCACGGATCTCACGGGCCATATCGGGCTCATCTTCGGCAATGAGGGCGCCGGACTGTCCCGGGCGTTGCTGGAGGCGGTGGACTGCGTCGTCGCGATCCCGATGCCGGGCGAGACGGAATCGCTGAACATCGCGGCGGCGGTTGCCGTCTGCCTCTTCGAGCGGGTGCGTCAGTTAGGATAGGCACACAAGAAGACCCGCGCCATGGAACAGACCCACTTTGGCTTCGAGACTGTGCCCGCCGCCGAGAAGGCCGGCCGGGTGCGCGCCGTGTTCGACTCGGTGGCCGCCAACTACGACCTGATGAACGACCTGATGTCAGGCGGGCTGCACCGGGTCTGGAAGCGCTTTGCCCTGGGCCGGACCGGCCTCCGTCCCGGGGACCTGGCCCTCGACGTGGCGGGCGGGACTGGCGACCTTTCGGCGGGCATGGCCCGCCAGGTTGGCGCTGCCGGCCTCGTGTGCCACACCGACATCAATCGCGAGATGCTGGACATGGGCCGGCGGCGGCTGGTGGATGCCGGCCTGTTCGCCAACGTGCGCACGCTGCAGGCGAACGCCGAGCGCCTGCCATTCGCGGATCGCCGCTTCCATTGCGTGACGATCGGCTTTGGGTTGCGGAACTGCACGGACAAGCCGGCGGCCCTCCGGGAGATGGCCCGCGTGCTGAAGCCCGGCGGCCGGCTGCTGGTGCTCGAGTTCTCGAAACCTGCCGTGAAGCTGATCGAGCCGTTCTACGACCTCTACTCCTTCCGCATCCTTCCCTGGCTCGGCGAGGTCGTCGCGCATGACGCGGCCAGCTACCGCTATCTGGCCGAATCCATCCGCATGCACCCGGACCAGGAGGCCCTTGGCGACCTCATGGGCGCCGCCGGTCTCGAGGATGTGCAGTACCACAACCTGAGCGGCGGCATCGTGGCGCTGCACATCGGCTTCCGGTACTGAGAGCACCGTGGATCTGCCCTTCTCCGCCGTGGCGTTCCGGCCCATCGAACTGCTGGTCAACCGCGGGATCAACCTGTCCTCGACGGCCCGGGCGATGGCGGTCGCACTGGAGGGCAAGTCCCTGGACGTCAGGCTCGACACCACGCCCCTGGCCCTGCGGCTGGCGGCCCGGGACGGCCAGGTGCGCATCACTGCGCCGGGCGACGGGTCAGCGGCAGCCACGCTGGCCGGCCCGACCCTCGCGATGATCCGCCTGCTTGGCGGCGACCCGCAGGCCCTGATCCGCGAGGGCGACGTGCGGGTCACCGGCGATACCGATATCGCCAACCAGTTCCGGGACCTCCTGCACATGGCCCGCCCGGATCTGGAAGAGGAGCTGTCGAAGCTGGTGGGTGATCCGGTCGCCCACCAGGTCGGCAATCTCGCCCGGGGTTTTGCGGACTGGGGCGCGCGCGCGGCCGGGTCCCTGTCCCGGAGCGTCGGCGAATACCTCACCGAGGAGCGGCAGGTGCTGCCCACCCGGGCGGAAGCCGAAGAGTTCTTCCGGGACGTGGACCGGGTGGCGAACGACGTGGAGCGGGCCGAGGCCCGCCTCAACCACCTGAAAGGCCGGCTGTGACGCTCCGTAGGAGCGCCTTCAGCCGCGACCGCCACGTCGTCCGGTCGCGCCTGAAGGCGCTCCTACGAGCCGCTCCTGCGACATGAACCGCCTCCAGCTTCTGGTCCGCCTGGTCGCCATCCAGCGCGTTCTCGTACGCCACGGCATCGATGACCTTCTCAATGAGGCCGAGCTCCTCGGCCCGGCACGACTGCTCTTCCACCTCAATCCCGCCACGTGGCGCCCGCGCCGCTTCGCCACGCCCCGGGGGGTGCGGATCCGTGAGGCGCTGCAGGATCTGGGCCCGATCTTCGTGAAGTTCGGCCAGTCGTTGTCCACCCGACAGGACCTGCTGGCGCCGGACATCGGCCAGGAGCTGGCCAAGCTGCAGGACGAGGTGCCGCCCTTCCCCGCCGAGCAGGCCCTGGCGGAGGTGGAAAGAAGCTTCGGCTCGCCGGCCGAGACCGTCTTCGCCAGCTTCGAAAAGGAGGCCCTCGCGGCCGCGTCCATCGCCCAGGTCCACGCCGCGCGACTGCACTCCGGCGAGGACGTGGTGGTCAAGGTCCTCAGGCCCCGGGTCCGCCAGCTGATCCAGCAGGACCTGGAAGTCATGTACACCGTGGCGCGGCTGGCCTGGCGCTGGTGGCCCGAGGCGCGGCGGCTCCGGCCCGTGGAAGTGGTCCACGAATACGAGAAGACCATACTCAACGAGCTCGACCTCCTGCGGGAGGCAGCCAACGCAACCCAGCTCCGGCGCAACTGGCAGGGCTCACCGCTGATCTACGTGCCCAAGGTGTACTTCGATTACTGTCGCACGGGCGTGATGGTGATGGAGCGCATCCGGGGCATCCCGATCGACGACATGACCGCACTGAAGGCAGCCAGGGTGAACATCCCCAGGCTGGCTGCCAACGGCGTGGAGATCTTCTTCACCCAGGTCTTCCGGGACAACTTCTTCCACGCTGACATGCACCCGGGCAACATCTTCGTGGACGCCAGCAACCCGGAGAATCCGCGCTACGCGGCGGTGGACTTCGGCATTGTGGGCTCGCTGGATGAGCGGGACAGCCGCTACCTGGCGGAGAACTTCCTGGCCTTCTTCGACCGGGACTACTACCGGGTGGCCAAGCTGCACGTGGACTCGGGCTGGGTGCCGGCGGGCACCCGGGTGGACGAGCTGGAGTCGGCCGTGCGCACGGTGTGCGAGCCTATCTTCAGCAAGCCGCTCAAGGAGATCTCCTTCGGCCAGGTGCTGCTCCAGCTCATCTCCGTGGCCCGGCGCTTCGACATGGAAGTGCAGCCCCAGCTGATCCTGCTGCAGAAGACCCTGGTGCAGATCGAGGGCCTGGGCCGGGTGCTCTACCCGGACCTGGACATCTGGCAGACGGGAAAGCCGGTGCTCAAGGCCTGGATGATCGAGCAGACCGGCCCGAAGGCCACCCTCCGCCGCCTCCGCCGGGAATGGCCGGACCTGCGCTACGCGCTGGAGAAGCTGCCGCTGGTGGCCCGGAAACTGGTGGACGACGCGCTGGACGACCAGCAGGGCAAAGCGACCGGGTCCGGGAGGGAAGGGCCCGCCGGGTCGCCCGTCGCCCACCGGGCGGCGGACCGGGCCCGGCACGGCGCCACCGCCGGCGCGGCGCTGCTGGTCAGTGCCGCCGTCTGGCTGGGGCTGGACACGCCCCCCAACTGGGTGGGCTGGGTGGCCGGGGTGGCCGGCTTGCTAACACTCTGGTTTACAAGACCTTCTAACTAGTTACTGTCTATACAGTGTCGAATATTGGAGGCTTGCGGGTCGCGCCTGAAGGCGCTCCTACGGCCCCGTAGGAGCGCCTTCAAGCGCGACCAGGCGTCCCGTCAGTCCCTGTAGTTCTCGTAGAACACGTAGCTGGTCGAGTAGTCGCTGACCTCGAAATACACCTTCTGCTCGCCGGGGTCCTTCACCCAGTTGAAGTTCTCGTCCACGACCCCGTAGCCGTAGCGGAACGACCGGGCCTCGTCGTCCGAGGTCCCGATGCCGGTGCTCATCTTGTCGATCTCGATGAAGCGCATGGCGAGTTTCTCGCCCGTGTAGACGTCCAGCACCCCGTCCGTCCCGGTCCAGTTCTGGACCCCCCGGCCGAACTTGTTCTGCTGTTCCTGGGTGCAGGCGGTGAGGGCCAACGCGATGGCGAGGGTCGAAGCGAGTGCCGTGACTTTCATGGAATTACCCCTCCAGCAGGCTGCGCAGCATCCAGGCCGTCTTCTCGTGGACTTCGAGGCGCTGGGTGAGCAGGTCGGCGGTGGGCTGGTCGTTGGCGGCGCTCACGACCGGGAACAGCTCCCGCGCCGTGCGCGCCGTGGCCTCCTGGGCCGCCACCAGGTGCCGGATCATGGCATTCGCCTTCGGTACGCCTTCGACCTCCTTGATGGACGCCAGCTTGACGAACTCCCGGTAGGTCCCGGGCGCCGGGTGGCCGAGGGCGCGGATCCGCTCGGCAATCAGGTCGAGCGCCGTCCACTGCTCCGTGTACTGGCCCATGAACATCAGGTGCAGGCTGTTGAAGTCGGGCCCGGTGACGTTCCAGTGGAAGTTGTGCGTCATCAGGTACAGCGTGTAGCTGTCGGCCAGGAGGGCGGAAAGGCCCTTCGCGATCTTCTCCCGGTCCCGGGCGCTGATGCCGATGTCGATGTCGATGACCGGTGACTTGGCTTTGCCGGAATTCATGTTCGTTCCCTCGTGGTCGGGACGGCTAGCTTACCTCGCCCATGGGAATGCCGAGGGCCTTCGCCAGGCCCTCGCCGTAGGCCTTGTCGGCCTTGAGGCAGTTCCGGATATGGCGCAGCTGGATCTCCCGCGGCGCGGCGCCAATTGAACGTGCAGTGTTGCCGAAGAGAGCGTCACGCTGGGGTGCCCCGAGCAGCCGGAACAGCGCGCCGGGCTGGGAGTAGTAGTCGGTGTCTTCCCGGTGGTTCCAGTGGTCGGCGGCCCCGGACAGGCTGAGCGGCGGCTCGCGGAGATCCGGCTGTTCGGCCCATTCGCCCTGGTCATTGGGCTCGTAACCGAGCGTGCCGCCGTGGTTGCCGTCGACCCGCATGGCGCCGTCCCGGTGGTAGCTGTGCACCGGGCAACGGGCCGCGTTCACCGGGATCAGGTGGTGGTTCACGCCGAGCCGATAGCGCTGGGCGTCGCCGTAGGAGAACAACCGACCCTGGAGCATCTTGTCCGGCGAGAAACCGATGCCGGGCACGATGTTGGCGGGATTGAACGCCGACTGCTCGACCTCGGCGAAGAAGTTCTCGGGATTGCGGTTCAGCTCCATCACGCCCACGTCGACCAGCGGGTAGTCCTTGTGGGGCCATACCTTGGTGAGGTCGAACGGGTGGTAGGGCACCTTCGCGGCGTCGGCCTCGGGCATCACCTGCACCTTCAGGGTCCACTTCGGGAAGTCCTTCTTCTCGAGACTCTCGTACAGGTCACGCTGGTGAGTCTCCCGGTCCTTGCCGACGATGGCCTCGGCCTCCGCATCGGTCAGGTTACGGATGCCCTGCTGGCACTTGAGGTGGAACTTCACCCAGTAACGCTCGTTCTTCGCATTGATGAAGCTGAAGGTGTGGCTGCCAAAGCCGTGCATGTGGCGATAGGTGGCGGGGATGCCCCGGTCGCTCATCACGATGGTGACCTGGTGCAGGGCCTCCGGCAGGGAAGTCCAGAAGTCCCAGTTATTCTTCGCGCTGCGCAGGTTCGTGCGCGGGTCGCGCTTCACGGCGTGGTTGAGATCGGGAAACTTCAGGGGATCCCGGAGGAAGAACACCGGCGTGTTGTTGCCGACCAGGTCCCAGTTGCCTTCCTCGGTGTAGAACTTCACCGCGAAGCCCCGGATGTCCCGCTCGGCGTCCGCCGCCCCGCGCTCGCCAGCCACCGTGGTGAAGCGGGCGAACAGGTCGGTCTTCTTCCCGATCTTCGAGAAGATCTTTGCCCGCGTGTACTTGGTGATGTCGCGGGTGACCGTGAACGTGCCATAGGCACCGGAGCCCTTGGCGTGCATGCGCCGCTCCGGAATCACCTCCCGGTCGAAGTGGGCGAGCTTTTCCAGGAACCACACGTCCTGCAGCAGCTGGGGGCCCCGCGGGCCGGCGGTCATGACATTCTGGTTGTCGGCGACCGGACAGCCGCCGTTGGTGGTGAGTTTCTTCTTGCTCATGTTGGCAATCCCCGTCAGTTGATGCTGGAGTATCGCCCGGTGCCGGTCGAAGAAGCCAACCGGAAAAACCGGCCCGAGTGATTCAGAAAGGTGGTGTGCCCTGCAGACCCTGATTCCCGGTGCCCGTTATGCCGCTGTCGTGGTGTTCGTCGCATTTGCGATGCACAACCTCAATGGCGCTTTCATCGAGCCGCGCTACCTCGGCTTCGGCTCCTACGCCGACTACGCGAACCTCGACAAGCTGATGAGCGCCAGCCGGGCAGTGCCCTGGCTGCTGTCCGGCCTCGGGCACGTCGCCACCGGCTTCGCCATGGTGATCCTCGGACTTGGCGTCCACGCACGCTACCGGCAACTGCGGCCCGCGGCGGCGCAGATCGCCCTGGCCGCGGCCATGCTGGCCGCCACCGGCTTCCTGCTGACGGGCATCTCCCACGTCATCGGCCGGCAGACGCTGTTCCTGCTGGGCGATGCCAATCCGGAGATGCAGCGATCAGCCTACATGACGGCCACCGTGGTCCGGATCTGGGTAAACGGCCTCGCCCAGATCGGCCTCGGCTGGTTCGCGGTGCAGCTCTCGTGGCTGGGACTCGAGACCGGCACGCTGCCCCGGGCGTTCGTGCTGTTCGGCTTCCTGTCGGGGGCCGCCGGGCTGCTGATGGCCGTGGCCTACATCCCGGTCTACCTGTTCACGGTGCTGGTGTGGGCGCTGTGGCTGGTGGTGGTTTGGGGTCGGGTCGACGGCAGTCGCGCCTGAAGGCGCTCCTACGCGGCTGCGGTTTCCACCGTTCCCGGCATTCCGGCCAGCATAAGCCGCTGCAGCTCGACCTTCTGGCTGGCGCCTTCGATTTCGATGCCGACAAGGCGGCTGTCGGCATCGAAATCCAGGACGATGCCCTCGGCGACTTCCTCGCTTTCGACGCTGGGCCGATCCGCGAGCCCAATGTAGAGCGTGTCGGTGTCCGGGAAGTAATCGATGTTCATGGCCTGAACCTCCGGTCGAGGAAGGCATTGTGTATCGTGACTCTATCCTCAAGGGTCACCACCCTCAAGTAACGGCCACCGAGTTCGTCTATTTGCCCCCAGAATCGCCAGCGGCCGCTGGCCTGCTCTCGAAATAGGGGGTGTACGAGTACAACGCCACACTGAGACGATGCGGCTGGGAGCTGGCGTGATCTACCAGTGAATCTGCCGATTTCCTCCAGGTTCTGACGCGGACCCGTCGCAGGTGTGGAGCCGGGTCGCGCCTGAAGGCGCTCCTACGACGGGGACGGGCGCAGATCCCTGAGGAAGGCGACGGGATCGTTGCCCGACTCCAGCTGCTCCACCAGTGCAGAGCCCACGATGACGCCGTCGGTGTGGGGCGCCAGGTTCCGGACCTGCTCCGCGCGGCGCACGCCGAAGCCGGCGCACACGGGCAGCGTGGTGAGGGTGCGGAC
This sequence comes from uncultured Chromatiaceae bacterium, assembly GCA_964613445.1. Lineage (GTDB taxonomy): Bacteria > Pseudomonadota > Gammaproteobacteria > Steroidobacterales > SHZI01. The sequence goes on from CAZTGY010000001.1 coordinate 16,119, forward strand.
GCGCTGCAGGTAGGCCGGTACTTCCGGCGGCAGTTCCTTGGCGCCACCGGTGATGCCGGCCACGGTCACGGCGTAGACGAAGCCGCGGCTGGCACTGCAGAGCATCTGCAGGCGCTCGGGCGGCGTGGCCGGAGTCACCAGCTGGATGAGCGCCAGTCCCTCGCCGTCCAGCGCCGCCCTGAAATCGCCGCTTTCCTCCAGGGGCAGGTCCGGCACGATGAAGCCGCACACGCCGGCCGGCACGCAGGCGGCAGCCAGCTGCTCGTAGCCCAGGTTCAGCAGCGGGTTCAGGTAGCTCATCAGAACTATGGGCGCGTCGAAGGGTACGGCCGCCGTGAGCTCCTTCAGGATCCAGCGGAGGCTCACGCCGGAGGCGATGGCCGCGTGGCTGGCGCGCTGGATGGTGACGCCGTCCGCCATGGGATCGCTGAAGGGCACGCCGACCTCCACCACGTCGGCCTCCTTCGCGATGGCCCTGAGCGTGGCGACGAAGTGGTCCTTCTGCGGGTAGCCAGCCGTGATGTAGGGCACGAGGGCCGTGCGCCCGGCGGCCGTCGTGCTGCGGATCGCGGCGGTGATCCGCTCGTGGGGCTGCAATGCGCTCACTGGCCGGCCTCCGCGAGGATCTTCTTCGCGCCGCCGAAGACCTGGGACAGGGTGGGCATGTCCTTGTCGCCCCGACCCGAGAGGCCGATCAGCAGCGTCTTGCCCGGATTCCTCGCCGCCCACTTGCGCGCGCCCGCGAAGGCGTGGGAGGACTCGATGGCGGGCAGGATGCCCTCCGACGAGCAGCATTCCCGCAGGGCGTCCAGCGCCTCGTCGTCGGTGGCGCTGGTGTAGGTCACGCGGCCGATCGCCCGGAGCAGGGCATGCTCGGGGCCCACGCCGGGATAGTCGAGGCCAGCGGAGATGGAGTGGGTCTCCTGCACCTGGCCTTCCTCGTCCTGCAGCAGCATGGAGTAGGTGCCGTGCAGGACCCCGGGCCGGCCGGTGGCCAGCGTCGCCGCGTTGTCGCCCAGCTTCGCGCTGCGGCCGCCCGCCTCCACGCCGATGAGCTCGATGGACGCGTCGCCCGCCAGCGGGTGAAAGAGGCCGATGGCGTTGGATCCGCCGCCCACGCAGGCGAAGGCCGCGTCCGGCAGGCCACCCGTGCGCTCGAGGATCTGGGCGCGTGCCTCCCGGCCGATCACCGACTGCAGCTCACGCACGAGCAGCGGGTACGGGTGCGGGCCCACGGCGGAGCCCAGCAGGTAGTAGCTGCGGTCCGGATCGGAGACCCAGTCGCGGAACGCCTCGTCGATGGCGGCACGCAGCGTCCGGTCGCCACCCTTCACGGGCACCACCTCGGCGCCGAGCTGCACCATGCGCTCCACGTTGGGCGCCTGGCGCTGCACGTCCACGGCGCCCATGTAGACGATGCAGGGCATGCCGACCCGGGCGCAGGCCGCGGCGGTGGCCACGCCGTGCTGGCCGGCGCCGGTCTCGGCAATCACCCGCTGCGCGCCGAGGCGCTTCGCGAGCAGCGCCTGGCCGAGCGCGTTGTTGATCTTGTGGGCACCGGTGTGGGCCAGGTCCTCGCGCTTGAGATAGACGTTCGCCCCCCAGCGGCGGCTGAGCGTTGGCGCGTGGCTGAGCGCGGTTG
>CAZTGY010000001.1:17770-23593 GCA_964613445.1 uncultured Chromatiaceae bacterium
CCCCCCACTCGCGCAGCTCCCGGCCCAGTTCGGCCTGGAACTCCGGGTCCCGGAGGAACCGGCGCAGGCCGGCCTCCAGGCGCTCCAGCGCAGGAATCAGCGTTTCCGGCGCGTAGCGGCCGCCAAAGGGCCCGAAGCGCCCGCGGGCGTCGGGCAGCTCGCCGGCGACGAGGCGCTTCAGGAGTCCGGCGCGCTCCGCCGGGGCTATCAGTTCAGTCTGCATGTGCCTGCTCCGCTTCCCGCACCGCCTGGAGAAAGGCGGCGATGCGGCCAACATCCTTCACGCCGCGCCTTGACTCCACGCCGCTGCTCACGTCCACACCCCAGGGACGGACCGTCGCGATCGCCTCGCCCACGTTCTCGGGCGTCAGTCCGCCGGCCAGCACGAGCTTGTACGTTCGCGCGAGTTCCGCCGCGCGGGGCCAGTCGGCGAGCGCGCCCTGGCCGCTCACCGCAGCCTCGAACAGCATCGGCTCGTCGCTGGCAGGGGCCGGCGCCGGCGCGTCCCGGTAGACGGGCAGCCGGCCGAAGCGCTCCGCCACCTCGAGCCCGGCGAAATCCCCCGCATCCGTCTGCAGCCAGTCCGGCCCGAACCCCTCGGCCACCGCCTGCCACTCGGTGGCGGCCGGGTGACGCATCACGGCCACGCGGATCACGACGGGCGACAGGCCGGCGCACAGCTTAAGGGCCCGCTTCGGCGTGACCCGCCGCGGCGACTCGGCGAACACGAAGCCCACGGCGTCCGCGCCGGCCTCGACCGCCGCGGCCACCGCGCGGGGCGTGGAGAGCCCGCAGATCTTCACGAATACCCTCATGGGCGGCTGAAGACGCGGCCCGACTCGAACGCGGAGGCACGGCCCGCCGCCAGCAGCTCGCCGGCCAGCCGGCCCGGATCGCTCGACCGCATCAGCGCGGTGCCAACCAGCGCCACGTCGTAGCCTAAGGACGCCACCCGCGCGGCCTGGCCGGCGGACTCGACGCCGCTCTCGGCGACCGTGGGCACGCCCCGGGGCAGGTGCGGCGCCAGCTCCGCGAAGCGTCCGAAGTCAACCTGCAGGGTGCGCAGGTCCCGGCAGTTCACGCCGAGCAGCGTCCGGCAGCGGCCGTCCCGGACGGCGGGGCCCGCGGCCCGAATGACGGCCATCGCCCGGTCCAGGTCCGGCCTGTCGAAGACCTCGACCAGCGCGAAGAGCCCCAGCTGGTGGGTAGCGCGGAGCATCTCCCGGAGCTCCCTGTCCCCCAGCATCGCCGCTATGAGCAGCACGCCGCCGGCCCCGGCCACGCGGGCCTCCAGCAGCTGGTAGGGCGACACGAGGAAGTCCTTGCGCATGGCGGGCACGGTGGCCGCCGCGGCAACTTCCTTCAGGTGGGCGAGGTCACCGGCGAACTCCTCGGGCTCGGTGAGCACCGACAGCGAAGCGGCGCCGCCCTGCTGGTAGTTGCGGGCCTGGGTGGCAATCCGGAGGGCGCTGGCGGCCAAGGTGCCCGCGGAGGGCGAGCGGCGCTTCACCTCGGCGATGAGGTCGAAGCCCTGGGGTGACAGGCAAAGCGGCGGCGGCAGCGGCAGCTGGCTCGCCCGCCGGGCGAGGGATTCGGCCGGGCGGCGCGCTTCCGCGGCGTCCGAACGGACGCGGCTGCCCGCGGCCATGCGGGCCAGGAAGTTGCCGGTACTTGCACTCATGACTTGTGCGCCCGCAATCGCCCGAGCAGCGCAGCGCCACCGCCGGAAGCCAGCGTCCGGCGGGCCAGCTCGACACCGCGGCGCAGCCCGCGGGCCCGGCCCGTGAGGTCGAGGGCGAGGCCTGCGCCGAGGACCAGCGCATCCCGGTGCGGACCCGTGTCGCGGCCCATCAGTACGTCCTCGATGGCCTGCGCGTTGGTGGCCGCATCGCCGCCCTCGAGATCCGCGGGCAGGCACCGCGGCGTGCCGTAGTGGGCCGGATCGCGCTTTTGCCGCCGCACCAGGCCCGGCCGCACGTCGAAGACCGTGAACGGCCCGACCGGCGTCGCCTCGTCCCAGCCGGGCTCGCCGTGCACGACGAAGCAGCGCTGGATGGGCATGCCCGCCAGCGTGTCAGCCAGCAGTCGCGCCGTGGGCAAGTCGAAGGCGCCGATCATCGCGAAGGGCGGCGCCGCCGGGTTGGTGAGGGGTCCGAGGATGTTGAAGACCGTGCGCACCCCGAGCGCGCGGCGCACCGGCGCGATGGCCTTCATGGCCGGGTGGAAGTTCTGGGCGAACAGGAAGGTGAAGTTGGTGGCATCGAGCATGGCCCGGGCCGCAGCCGGGTCGGCAGGGAGCGTGATGCCGAGCGCTTCCAGCACGTCCGCGCTGCCGGACTTCGACGAGACGGACCGGTTGCCGTGCTTGATCACCGGCAGGCCGCAGGCGGCCGCGAGCAGCGCCGCGCCGGTGGAGAGGTTGAGGCTGCCCGAGCCGTCGCCACCGGTGCCCACGATGTCGGCGGCGGCCAGTCCGGGTGGCGGCGCGAACTGCCGCGCCAGCCCGCGCATCGCCGTGGCGAAGCCGCGCAACTCAGCGGCGGTCTCGCCCTTCGCCCGCAACGCCACCAGCAGCGCGGCGGCCATGGCGGGCGGGAGGCTTTCGTCCGTCAGGGCGCGCATCAGCTCCCCTGCGTCGGCTTCGGACAATTCGCGGCCCGCCAGCAGGCTTTCGAGTGTCGCGGTGAGGGTGGTCATGCCGGCCGGGTCGTCATGGCAAGGAAATTGCCCAGCAGCCGGTTGCCCTCGGGCGTGAGCACGCTCTCGGGATGGAACTGCACGCCCTCCAGCGGCAGCTCGCGATGGCGCACGCCCATGATCTCGCCGCGCTCGCTGCGGGCCGTGATTTCCAGCACCGCCGGCAGGCTCGCGGCCTCGGCGGCGAGGGAGTGATAGCGGCCCGCCTGGAAGGGGTTGGAAAGCCCCGCGTATATGGTGCGGCCGTCGTGGTCGATCATGGAGGTCTTGCCGTGCATAAGCCGGTCGGCCGGCACGATGCGCCCGCCGAAGTGCTGCACGAGCGACTGGTGGCCCAGGCACACGCCGAGCACGGGCACGCGGCCCTCGAAGGCGGCCAGCATCTGCAGCGACACGCCCGCGTCGTCGGGCCGGCCGGGGCCGGGCGAGATGCACAGGTGCGTGGGATTCAGGGCAAGCGCCCCCTGGACGGCCAGCTCGTCGTTCCGGTACACCAGCACCTCGGCGCCCAGCACCAGGAACGCCTGCACCAGGTTGTAGGTGAAGGAGTCGTAGTTGTCGATCAGCAGCAGTTTCGGTTGCCGATCGCTTGTTGCCGGGGTCGTCGCAGCGGCGCTCACAGTCCTTCCTCCGCGATGGCAAGGGCGTTGCGCAGGATCGCGCTCTTCGCCAGCACCTCGTTATATTCGCTCTCGGGCACGCTGTCGGCCACGATGCCGGCGCCGGCCTGGTACTGGTAGGTATCGCCCCGGAAGATCAGCGTCCTGATCGCGATGGCCTGGTCCATGTCGCCGTTGCTGCCGAAGTAGCCCACCGTGCCGGCGTAGAGGCCGCGGCGCACCGGCTCCAGCTCGTCGATGAGCTCCATGGCCCGCACCTTCGGCGCGCCGACCAGCGTCCCCGCCGGAAATGCCGCGGCGAACAGGTCGAAGGCGTCCTTGCCGGCGGCGAGCTCGCCCTGCACGCCGCTGACGATGTGCATGACGTGGCTGTAGCGCTCGATGCAGCGATAGGGATCCACGTACACCGAGCCCGCCGCGGCAACGCGGCCCAGGTCATTGCGGGCGAGGTCCACCAGCATCACGTGCTCGGCGTTCTCCTTCTCATCGGCCAGCAGCGACTGCTCGTGGCCCGCGTCCTGCTCCGGCGTGCCGCCCCGGGGCCGGGTCCCCGCGATGGGCCGGAGCGATGCGTGCCCGCGCCGCAGCTTCACCAGCGCCTCGGGCGACGAGCCCGCGACCTGGATGTCGCCGAGGTCCACGAAGAACATGTAGGGGGACGGGTTGAGCAACCGGAGAGCCCTGTAGGTCTCGAAGGGCGACAGCGTGTGCTTGCCCGTGAACTGCACGGAGAGCACCAGCTGGTACACGTCGCCCTTGGCGATGGAGCCCTTGCTGGCAGCCACGGCGCGCATGAACTCGTCGGCGCGGAGGCTCTGGACCGCGGGCGTGTGCCCCCCCTTCGGCGGCGCGGGCGGCAATGCCCCGCGCAGCAGCTCGATCACCTTGCCCCGAAGCGCCTTCCGCTCGGCCTCGGGACCGGCGTGCAGCAGCGCGATGCGCCGGGTCAGGTGATCGAAGACGAGCAGCGATTCGGCGGCCAGGTAGGCGGCCTCCGGCGCCACCGGGTTGTCAGGGCTCTGCGGGGCGTTGGGCAGCCGTTCGAAGTAGCGCACCAGGTCGTAGCCGGCGACACCCACCAGGCCCCCGGCAAAGGGCAGGTCGGGGATCACCGGCGCGAGCCGCGGCGCCTTGGCCAGGGTGGCGCGGAAGGCGGCGAGCAGCTGGTCGCGCCCGGCGGGACGGGGCTGCCGCTGGCCGCCGGCGGTCATGCCGGTGGCGTCCAGCCGGAAGTCGACGGCCGTGCCGAAACCGAGGAACGAGTAACGCGCCAGGTGCGCGCCGCCCTCGACGCTCTCCAGGAGGTACCGGGGCCTGAGCGGCGCCAGCTTGAGCCAGGTGGACACCGGGGTGTCCAGGTCGGCGGCGATGTCGAAAGGTGGCTTCATGATGTTCAGGTTTGACCGGGGCCAGAAACTAAAAAACCCATCGTCGCTGCCGCGAGGATGGGTCCTGGGGTGCTCGCCCTGTAACGTCTAGGGGTACGGGCTACGCCAAACCGCTCCTTGCGGAGACTGCCTTGGGCCGCCACCACCAACCGCGAATTACCGGGAGCTTGCGCATGGGGGCAGTATCCACGGGGCCTTCGGGGGCCGTCAAGGCGGCGAAGGGCCGCATCCGGCTGACGGGCGTTGACCCCTGCGGGTCCCGGGAATTGGCCCGGCCCGGAGCACCCTCCGGCCCATTGGCACCTCCCCGCGGACCGAGCCTTAACACAACTGCCGTTGGGAGGTTTTATGGCAAGTGTTCCTGTACTTGGCCGGGGCCCCTTGGCTATATTTGGGTCAAATAACCACTAAGGTGTGCCGGTCCCTCTTTCGCGGCGGATGTCCCGGACCCTGGGGGACAAGCGCATGCCTACCGCCCATCACGATACCCCATCCGGCATCGCCGTCATCCGGGCTGTTGTCGGCAGGCGGATCCCGGTCCGCGCGGCACTGGTCCTGTCCGGCGCACTGGCATGCGCGCAACCGCTGCAGGCAGCTGACGAATACGTCAGCATCCTTTTCGGTACTGACAAGCTGCCGACGCAGTGGCTGATCACCGGGGCGGGCGTCACGGACGCGCCCGCGACGCCAGTGACCATCTACCCCGGCTTCATCGGTTTCTCGAGCACCAGTTTCCCTGGCGGCGATTTCATTCCCGGGGCCTCCCAGGCGGCCTTCGACGGCGCCTGGAACGCGGACTTCAGCTTCGCGATACCCCGGCGCGCCCAGAACATCAGGTTCCAGTTCTACGACCTCTATGCGGATGACCGGGTCGTGGTGCTCCTGAACGACTCGCCCATCGGCGACGCCACGTTCAACAGCGTCACGGGCACGTACCTGCACCAGTTCGGACCCGGCGGGGACGCAGCGCCCTTCACCTTCACCGAGACCACGCAGCGCACGCTGTTGGGCGACGGCAGCCCCCTGTTCATCATCGGCGACAAGGATCCGCGTGGCGCTGAAAACGTGCTCCGCCTCTCCGTGAACAACATCGTTGGCGGCATCCCCGCACCCCTGGG
>CAZTGY010000001.1:23603-31171 GCA_964613445.1 uncultured Chromatiaceae bacterium
TGGGTGGCGCACTCGATTGCACTACCGTGCGCATGGGCGCCGCCATCAGCTGGACCGAGGACTACCAGATCCGGCCCTACCCGAATCCCCAGGGCAACGTGGTGCAGGTCGATGACGATCCCCACGGCTGGTACAACGCGGTGACCTTCGTCAACAGCGGCGGCCTCGTCGTCGATGCCGGGGGTTCGCTGACCAACCGGACGGGCGCCATCCTGGACAACACCGGGAGCATCCAGAACAACGGTCAGATCACGCTGGGCGGAGAGTATTCCAGCCTGCCCTATGCCTCGTTCGTCAACAACGGCGCGATGTCGGTAACGGGGGCCATGGATGAGGCCGGCGCCTTCATCAACACCGGCTCCCTCGGGATCCTGGGCAGCGGATCGTTCACGTACCGGGGCCAGGGCGACGGTGATGTCTTCGTCAATTCAGGGCTCATCTATAACCAGGGCAAGTTCATGGTCACCGGTGAAAGGGCCCGGTTTTCCGGCGCGGGCTACAACTTCACCAACACGAAGGACCTGTTGATCAATGGTGACGCGGTCTTCAATAGCGACGTCACGAATACCGGCAAGGTCCTCATCGACGCGGCGGTGATGGGTGGCGAGCTCCGCAACGCCACGTTCGGCGAAGTGCGGCTCTCCGGCGGTGGCGGATTCGACGGCGGCCTGAGCAACGAGGGGTCCGTGTACGTTGACAACGGTGGCATCGTCGCATCGCGCGGCCGTGAAATCAGGAACCAGAACACGATCTTCGTCAGCTCCGGCAGCTCTGTCATCATCGGCGACTCCTCACGCCTGCTCAACGACGCGGAGGACGCGTTGCTGATTCTTTCGTCCGGCGCAGACCTGAATGTCCGCTCCGGCGGCAATCTCGACAATTTCGCTGGGCTCCTCGACATCCAGGGATCAGCCAACGTCCAGGGCGGACTCCTGAACGCCGACAATATCGGTATCGGCCAGGGCGGCAAGCTGCGCCTGGGAGGGCAGTCCTGGAACGCCGGCAACATCAACGTCTTTGACGGATCACTACTCAAGATTGATTCCACCGGGCGCGTGTATGGGACAGCAGACGGCGCGATCAACCTGCAGCCAGGCAGCGTAATGGTGGTGCAGGGCCGGATGGAGGACAACGCGATCAACTGCAGCGGTGGCCGCATCATGGGCAGCGGAACCATGGCCGCTTCCACCACGAAGAACCTGGACGGCTGCACCATCGGCCCCGGCAATTCGCCGGGCACCCTGACAATGCTCGGGTCGCTGGACCTGCGTTCATCGACCATCGAGCTCGAGATCGGCAGCCCCGACGACTACGACCGGCTGGTGACGGACGGACTGGTGCAGATTGACGATACGCCGGTCCAGGTTTCCTTCGTGGACGGTTACCTCGCAGATGAGATGGACAGCTTCGCCTGGCTGAGTGGCAGCAACATCAACGGCGCCGGGACACTCGCCTACCAGGGGCTGCCGTCGGGCTGGACCTTCCAGTCCTCTGCGGACGGTGCGGGAGCCCAGGTATCCATGGCCTCCCGGGACGCCACCGACCTTGGCGAGGGCCTGGTCGCCCAGGACGTCGTCAACGGCGCCGGGCAGGTGGCCTACGTGGACCGCAACGAGTCGCTCGGACCTGAGTACTCCAGCATCGGCCTCGTGGACAACAGCGGCGCCATGCACAACCGGGAAGTCTCGTCGTTCCGTAACTACGGCCCCTTCACGATCTACGGCACGGCCGGGACCCTGCTGAATCGTGCCGGCGCCTGGTTCGTCAACCGCGGGCGCTTCATCAATGAATTCGTCGCCTCGGTGCAGAACTCGGGCACCTTCTATAACCACGCCACCGGCGTCCTGGAGAACCAGGGTGATTTCGTCAACGCCGCGGATGGCCGCCTGGTCAACCGCGGGCAGATCACGAACGGCGGGGGCGGAAGCGTCTTCCGCAACGAGGGGCACGTCGAGAACCGCGGCGAGATCGTCAACGGCGACGTCATCGAGAACAACGGCCTCTTCGAGATCGCCGCAGGCGCCGCAGTCCACGGCGACGGATCGGGCTCCACCCGCTATTCGCAGTCCGGCGGCGAGACCCGGGTCAACGGCGTGCTCAACGCCGACGAGATCTTCATCCTGGGCGGGCGCCTCACCGGCACCGGCCGCGTCGAGGGGTCCGTCACGCTGGCCGAGACCATCCTTGCCGATGGCATCACCACCGGCACCATCGACCCCGGCGACCTCCTCGGGACCGGGACGCTGGGCGTGACCGGCAGCATCACGCTGCAGGGGATCCTGCACATCGACCTCGCCAGCGCGACGCTCTACGACGTGCTCGCCGTTGACGGCGAGCTCAACGGCACCGGCTTGCCGGCGACCCTCGAGGTGGCCCTGCTCGGCGGCTACCGGCCTGTGCTCGGTGACGGCTTCGATTACCTGGCGGCGCTGAACTCGGGGTCCTTCGGCCAGTTCACCAACATGTTCCTGCCCACGCTGGACCCCGACCTGGCATGGGCAACGGGCTACGTGAACGACGGGACGCTGGCCCGCTACCGGATCGAGGTGGTCGCCGCCACGGTCCCGGCCCCAGGCACGCTGGCACTGCTGGGAACGGCGCTGGCCACGCTGGTGCGGGTGCGGGTGCGCCGACGAGGCGCATTAAGTTAACGCGCCCCGGGATCAGTCACTTTTGCGGGTATTGATATTGCTGCGGAGCGGGTCCAATGTTTGCAGCAGAAGCTAGCTTTCCCGGACAAGCAACAAGAATGTCATCCCGGGCGCGCTGGGCGGGGGCAGGCCTTCGCTGGCGACCTCCGGGCCCCGGGTCCAGTCCTTCTTCGCCGGAGGGTAATCCCATGAGAATCCCGAGGTTCGCACTCGCCGCTCTCCCCGCCATCCTGTTTGCCGGACTCCTGCCAGGCAGCGCGGCGGCCGCCTCGCTCTTCACGGTGTCCGTGGGCGGCACTGGCACCTCCGCTGGCGATTCGGATCCGGTCTTCGCCGCCGCCCAGAGCGGCTTCGTCGACAACTTCTCGACGGGCACCTGGGCCGGCTCTGCGTTTGCCAGTGGCACGGGCTCAGGCGCCCAGGTGGTGCTGGGCGCCGGCAGCAGCCCGACAATTGCCTTCGTCTGCGGGCAGAATGCCTGCGTGCTCGCCTCGGCGAGCGCGAGCACGAGCGACGTGGTGCGTATCAGCCCGACGGGCCTCGCGCCGGTGGGCACACCGGTCAGCGTCCGGATTGACTTCACGCTCGACGGGTCGATCGTCGGCAATGGCGGCTGGACCATCAGCGCCAGCGGCGACCTGACCACCGGCCAGCCCAGCGTCAGCTACAACGCCTCGACGGGCGGGACCGTCGGGGCCTACAACCTGGCCGTACACGAGGTCATGAGCCTCACTCGAACGATGGTGGTCGGCACCAACTACTCGCTCGGCACGAGCCTGAGCCTGTCGGCCCTCCTGCGCGGCATCGGTCCCACGCCCTACGGCATCGACCTGGATTTTCTCGACACGCTCACCATTCAGGCCGTCTCGCTGAACGGCGGTCTTGGCCCGCTCCAGATGGTGGGCGACAGCGGCCGCGACTACTTCGCGGCTCCCGTGCCCATTCCCCCCGCCTTCCTGCTCCTGGGCTCCGCGCTCGGGCTCATGGGCGCGGTCCGCAGGAAGCTCAACAGCTAGACGAAGTCCATGGCGGCCAGCGGCCAACCGCTCATCCGCCGGCACCGGCCGGCACGGCCATGGGCGCTGCGTCCGGCGCGCGCAGGCGCACGGCCATGGCGGCCAGGAACACGAGGCCGTTCATCAGGCCCAGCAGGATGAAGGGTGCCCGCGGCCCGATCTGGTCGAAGATCTGGCCACCGATGCCGCTGATGATGAGTATCCCGATTCCGCCCGCCAGGCTGTAGGCGCCAATGACCGAGCCACGCTGGGCCACTGGCGCCTCCTTGCCGATCAGCGTCTGCGAACCCAGGAAGGCGCTGATCTGGCCGATGCCGAGCATGACGAAGAACGGCAGGTTGGCCCGATCCAGGGGATCCTCCACGAAGGCCAGTCCCAGGTAGGCAGCGGTGGCGATGCCGAGGCAGACCATCAGGCCAGTCACGCGGTGGAAGCGGTCGAGGATGAAGATGGCGGCCACCGCCCACAGCAGCGCCGAGGACTGCGCGACGATGAACGGGACGCGCCCGGCGCTGAGCGCGTCGGCCGCCGTCATGCCGCCCTCCATCGCCGCGAGCTTGCCCCACAGCACCAGGAAGGTCCCCACCACCACCATGTCGCCGCGGGCGACGAATGCGGAGGCGTAGGCCAGGGCGATGCGCGGGTTCCCGATGGCGGCACCGAAGCCGGCACGGAACAGTTCGCGGAAGCCCGGGCGTTCTTCCCTGGCTACTGCCGTGCCGGGGCGCAGGCCGAAGCCGACGATGCAGGCCGACAGCAGGCACAGGCCGGCGACGATGAACAGCGTGTACTGGCCTGCGGTGAATTCGTCGTGGCCGAGGTCGGCGAACACCTTCGGCAGGCGCCCCAGCAGCGCCGCGCCGCTGACCACGCCCAGCCCGTTGAGCACGCCGATGAAGCCGACCAGACGGCCCCGATGCTCAACCACCGCGTAGTCGGCCAGCAGAGTCGCAATGGTGGCGGTCACCGCCCCGAGGCCGATGGAGTAGATCACTCGGACCAGGGCCAGCTCCGTGACCGTGCCGGCATAGGGGAAGAGCGCGTAGCCCAGCGCGAGTCCTGCGAAGCCGAGGGCGTACACGGCCCGCCGTCCGACCCGATCCGCCAGCACGCCGAGCGGCGTGTAGGCGATGAGCAGCACGAGTTCCGTGTAGACGTTGAGCTGCCCGACGATCGCGCCCTGCTCGCCGTTCGGGATGCCAATCGCGGTGCTGAGCACGTAGGGCGTGGCAAAGGCGTCGAAGGTGGCCAGGCCGATGGTGACGTAGGCGGCGTAGAGCAGGACCCACATGTGCCGGGTGCGGACGCCGGGCTCGAGGCCGATGAAGCCGAAGCGGGGGTGGTGGCTGCTAATCGGAGGTCCTCCGTGCGGATTCGCGATGTATTATGGGGCCATGCTGGCAACCCGCGTCAGGCAGAAAGACAGCGTCTTTTACTTCGTCGCCTACCCGGCGGAGGACCTGCTGGAGAAGGTGCGGTTCATCAGCCGCTTCTACGCCGAGGGCGACCGGATCGCGGCGGAGGAGGTCAGCAGCGCAGACGAGGTGGGCCAGTTCATCGCCCGCGTCGAGGCCACCGACCAGGCCTTCCAGCGGCAGCTCTCGAAGAGCAAGGTCGCCGCCATCAGGAACTTCTACGACACGGCCGTGAGCCAGCCGCCGATCCCCGGCACGGTCCTGCTGTTCACCAGCGAAACCCTCCGCTTCGACCCCCTCGACCGCTACGAGAGCGTGGGTAACCTGGAGGAGCCCCGGGGCCGTTACCTCATCATCGACGGGCAACACCGGCTGGCGGCGCTGCACTTCTACAGCAAGCAGCGGCCGCAGGACGCGAAGACCCTGCACGTGCCTTGCGTGATCTTCGATGGCAAGAGCGAGGACTTTGCCACGGAGATGTTCGTCATCATCAACTCGACGCCGACGCGCATCAACAAGAGCCACCTGGTGGACCTGTACGAGCGCGTGTCCTGGGCCGCGCCGGACAAGAAGTTCGCCGCGAAGATCGTGGAGCGCCTGTACCACGCGGGCGACAGCCCCCTGCGCTACAAGATCAACCGCCTCGGCAACCGCAGCAAGCAGGAGAAGTGGATCCTGCAGGCGGAACTCTTCAGCGAGCTGCACAAGTGGGCGCTCGCCGACTGGCGCGGCCTGTCCCGGCGCGGCAACCTGGCCCGCGATGCCGAGCGCTACTACGAGCGGGTTCGGGATTTCCTGAAGGCCGCGGAGAAGGTCTGGGGCGAGGCCTGGGGCAACCCCAACTGCATGGTCACCCGGCCGGTCACGATCAAGGCGATGCTGCGGGTCTGCTTCGACCTCTGCCGGGAGGACGCGGAGCCGGCCGAGGGCCGGCAGCAGCGCTGGCAGCGGCGGCTCTCGCCCTGGGCTGAGCGGGCCCGGGATTTCCGCACCGACGGCTTCTATGAGCGCTTCCCCGCCAAGGGGCAGATCGAGCGGGTCGGCCGCATCCACCGGGAGCTCGCCCGCAGCGCCCGCATCGAGGTCAAGCCCCGGAAGGGCCAGGACGAATAGCGGCCACCCGGCCGGATTACGTTCAATCGCAGCGCGGAGCTAGGGCCATTGACGGACTGCGCCGGATGTCCGTATGGTCGCCGGGAAGATCGCTCAGGAACCCGGCTCCCCCGCTGACGCGCGGGCGGTGACGGGTTTCAGCAGGGCGACGTGCGCAGTCCGGCCGCCATCCAGCCGGCATAGGGGGTCTTGATGAACGGGGTTTCCATCTTCTCTTCGGGCAGTCTGCGTCGCTCCGGACTGGTTGTACTGGCTGCTGCAGTTCCCCTGCTGGTGAGCCTGCCCGCGGATGCCGCCAACTACTGCCCGGCCGTGTGGAAGAAGGGCGTGCTGCCGCTGAATTTCAATGCGGCATTCACGAGCATCGAGTCCTACAACGGCCCCTCCGGCCCCGCCGACGACCTGATGGTCACGAGCTTCTTCAACGTACTCAAGGATCCCACCGGGACGACGGTAACCAGTTACTTCGAGCGCGACCTGGTGGCCCGGATCCGAAACCTCGATACCGTGAACCCGCTGACCTTCAACAAGGACACGGACGTCGAGGAACTGACCGACGTCGGCGGCCCACCCGCGCCCGGCGCCCCGAACACGATGAACTGGCCGAACGATGCCATCCGCATGCCGGACGGCATGGTGCCCTTCGAGGCCGTGGCCATCCCCCAGGGCTTCCACCCCGCAATCCCGACCGGCCGGCTCTCGTTCATCAACCTCGATGATCCGGGTCTCCAGGAATACATCGTGCACCAGAGCACGGGCGGCCCGGCGGGCGACGGCTGCGATCCGTCCAGCAACGTCAGCAACCCGAAGTTCTATCACGACCTGGAATTCGTCGACATGAATGGCGACGGCTTCAAGGACATCGCCACCGTGCGTTCCACGTTCAAGGTTGCGGGCTTTGGCAGCGTCTGCTTCTTCACCGGCGAGCTCGTGTGGTTCCAGAACCCGGGCGCGGCGCTCTCGCCCACGGTGCAGTGGCAGGAACACGTGCTGTTGGGCTACCCGGTCACCGGCAACGGGCCGGACATCTCGATTGAGTCCTACGACTTCGAGAACGACGGCATTCCGGAGCTGATTGGCGGCTCGTTCTTCATGCAGGGCGGCTTCGTCAGGATCTACGGTGCCCCGGCCGGCCTGCCGTGGACGGCGGTGGACCAGGTCAATGGTCCCGCCGCGCGAGTGGCCAACATCGTGGGTGCCCTCCAGGGCAAGGTGTTCGACATCCAGGTGGCGGACCTCAATCTGGACGGCAAGGTCGAAGTCCTGGCGTCCAATCACCAGGAGGACAACTGCTTCCCGGTCACGCAGCAGGCGATCCCCGGACGCATTAATGCCTACGAGCAGCCGGCCAGCGGCAACGTCTTCGGCGGCGG
>CAZTGY010000002.1:0-23224 GCA_964613445.1 uncultured Chromatiaceae bacterium
GCAGCGCCAGGATGTGGGCATGCCCCGCAGCCAGGCCTGGTGGACGGTCAAGCGCCAGGCCATGACCTGCGATACCCGCCCGTCTGTCGGGTTGTACTTCGGCACGACCAGTGGCGAGTTGTGGCTGAGCCGGGACGAGGGCCGGCGGTGGGCCTGCATCGCCCGGCACCTGCCCGAGATCTATTCCGTTGAAGTGGCGGAGCGCTAGCTGGCAACCGCGCGTCATGGGTGCGTGCAAGGTATCGATTCCCGGGCCGCTGCTGTCCTATACGAAGCAAAGGCTGGTCGTGGCCACGGGCGCCACGCTCGGCGACGTCGTGCATGATCTGGACCGCCAGTACCCGGGACTGCGCTTCCGCATGGTGGATGAGCAGGACCACGTGAGGCCCCACATGCGGATCTTCGTCAACGGTGCGCAGGTCTTCGATCTCCAGCGCGCACTCGGACCCACCGACACCGTGCACATCGTCCAGGCGCTGAGCGGTGGTTGAGGAAATCACGCCGGACGAGCTGGCGGCCATCCTGCCGTCAGCCCCATTGCTCGTCGACGTGCGCGGCGCCGACGAGGTGGCCGCCGGCATGCTCGACGGCGCCCGGCGGGCTGCTCCGGACGCCGTCCTCGAGGCCGTGGCTGACCGGGGCGTTCGCCGGGTCGTCGTGTACTGCACCACCGGCAAGCGCTCGGCAGTTGCCGTCGCGAACCTGAGCGCGGCGGGCATCGCTGCCCGGTCCCTGGCCGGCGGCTTCGCTGCCTGGAAGGCGGCAGGCCTGCCCTGGGTGACGCCGGGCCCTGGAGCACTCACCGCGGTCCAGCTGGAGCGCTATTCCAGGCATCTGCGGCTGGCGGAAATCGGCCTGGAGGGCCAGGAGCGGCTCTGCCGGGCCCGGATCCTGTGCGTCGGGGCCGGCGGACTCGGCTCGCCGGCGGCGCTCTACCTGGCGGCGGCGGGGATCGGCACGCTTGGTATCGTGGACGGCGATGTCGTGGAGCTTTCCAACCTGCAGCGGCAGGTCCTGCACGCCACGGACCGGGTCGGCCGCCCCAAGGTCGATAGCGCGGCCATCACCCTGGCCGCGCTCAACCCGGACGTGGGCCTCGTCACGCACCACGGGCGGCTCACCGGGGACAATGCCGTGCGCCTGCTCCGCGGCTACGACGTCATCATCGACGCGAGCGACAACTTCACCACCCGCTACCTGATCAACGACGTGGCCCTGGACCTGGCGATCCCCGTCGTGCACGCCTCGATACTGGGATTCGAGGGGCAGCTCACGGTGTTCGCCGCCCACGGCGCACCCTGCTACCGCTGCCTGTTCGCCGCGCCGCCGCCGCCGGAGCTGGCGCCGTCCTGCCAGGAGGCCGGCGTGCTCGGCGTGCTGCCCGGGATCCTGGGCACGCTGCAGGCGACGGAGGCGCTGAAACTCGTCCTCGGCATCGGCGAGCCGCTGGTCGGGCGGTTGCTGGTCTTTGACGCGCTGGCCATGGCATTCGACGAATTGACGACTGCGGCCGACCCCGGTTGCCGGTGCGCCGTCGGGAATACCGCGCTCCGCTAGCCTGAAGGTCGCCGGCAGCAGGTGCTGCCGGAATTATGTCTTGTCAGGCTGCCTCGTGGTCGATGCACGCCCGTCACCCAGTCGGGCGACGCGGCGGCCCATCACCGGATGATATAAACGACGACACCCCGGCCTGCGAGGCCGGGGCATCAATCAACTACAACTCAAACGCACGCAGATCCAGGGGGATCATCCGCCATGAAACCATTTCGCCCGCTCGCCCGTCCTGTTTCGCTGGCCGCCTTCCTGTTGCTGGCCGCAGGTTCCATAGCCCAGGCAGCGACCATCACCGTCGATGAGCGAAGCCTGAGGACATCCGGCAGCATTGGCTCGTCGACCTCTTACCAGTCATGGTCCCGCGAGGAGTTTCCACCTGCCAACGCCCAGGTGTTCAACAAGGTGGTGGATGAGACGCGCACTGCCGGGACCAATCTCGCTCATGGCATGGCGTCGATGGAGTCCAGTGTCGCCCCCAGCCTGATCATCGCAATCGGCAGCTCGAGCAGTGAGGTCAGTGTCCAGGAAAGCACACGGAACAATTACGCTTCCCAGGATTCCAGCTCGCGCCTCCGCATCACGTTCCAGATTCTCCAGCCGACGATGTTTACGCTGACCGGAGTACTGGCGTTCGATAACGTGCTGGGCTCGAATTACGGCGGCTCCATTCTGAGCCTTCGGACGGACTACTACTCCGGGCCGTCCTTCAACCTCAATTTCGGCAATAGTTCTTCCAGCAGTGACTTTCGCCAGAACGTGCAGCTGACCGGAATGCTGGACCCGAATACCTACACGCTGGAAGCCATCGCCAGCACGTCGGCCCAGGGCTACAGCATCGGCAGCCGGCAGCTCAGCAATGCGACTTTTGCCGTGCAGTTGGCGCTGGGTGCGCAGACGTCGCCCGTGCCCCTGCCGGCGAGTGCCTGGATGCTGCTGACGGGCCTGGCTGCCATCGGCGGGCGCGCGCTAGGCAGGAAGCGCGCAGCGTAGTAGTTGAGGGCGGCCAGCCGTCCCGGCCCGAAGGGGCTGGATCTGCATCGGGAGTGCGGGGCAGATCCAGCCCGCCGGCCACGGCACGGGCGGGCTTTCCTCAGGGATGCAGCCCCGACGGCCCCGGGGTCGTGCCCTGCAACGGCCGGAAGAGCGACGTGTCCTGGGCATTGACTGCGCCGCTGCAGTTCACGTCGGCCGCGTTGAATGCCGGGCCAATGCTCGGCTGGCCAAGCTGCTGCCGGAACAGCGTGATGTCCTGGGCGTTGACGGAACCGTTGTTGTTCAGATCTCCGTCACAGTGGTTGCCGTAGCCATCGCCGTCGGAGTCGCATTGTGTCGGGTTCGCCACCAGCGTGCAGTTGTCGCTGGCATCGGCGATGCCGTCGCCGTCGGCATCGCCGGTGGCTGGCGAAGTCGTTACCAGGACGGCTGCCGACTGCGCCGACTCGTTGCCGGCATTGTCGAAGGCGGTGACGCGGTAGCTGTAGGCGGTGGAGGGGCTCAGGCCCGAGTTCCGCCAACTGCTCGCCAACACGGTGGCCAGTGGCGCCGCATCGGCATTGCGATAGACCCGGTAGCCGGCCAGGCCCGAGCCGCCAGTGTCGGCGCTGGCCGTCCAGGACAGGTCGATCGCGCCGCTGCCCGCCGCGGTGCCGGTCAGGCCGGCGGGCGTGCCGGGGGCGTAGCTGTCCGTTGGCGATCCGGTACAGGCCGGATCGAGCCGTACCGAACGGATCGTCGAGAGCCCCTGGGGGTCGGTAACGGTGAGCTCGGCGACGTAGTAGTAGGTCTCCCCGTCGCAACCCACCGTGGACAGCGATGCAGTCGTGTTGCAGGCAGTCAACGCGGGGCTCGTGTGGGTGTGGTTGTTGTGGTGCATGATCACCTGCCAGGAGCAGAGCAGGTTTGCCGGGGTTTGCTGATCGCTGATCTGGGACGTGAGGCTGACCTGGGTGGGTTCCTGCACGGAATAGAGGCCGCCATCCGCCGGTGCGGTGATGCGGACGGTGGGCGGCGTGTTGTTCACCGAGATCGACACGAAGGCCTGGCTGGTGAGGGCCGTGGCATCGGTCACGGTCAGGGAAGTCACGAAGTTCTGGACCTGGCCGTTGCCCACCGTATAGGTCTTCAGGGGATTCTGTGCCGTGCTGGTCGTGCCGTCGGCGAAATCCCACAGGTAGGTCAATGGCAACCCCTGGGGATCGTAGGACGCCGCACCGACGAAGGAGACCTGCAGGGGTGACGGACCATAGACCGGTGTCGCCGCCACCAGGGCCACCGGCTCATTCGGGGTGTAGCTGATCCGGCGCACGCGTGAATCAAAGGTCACGTAGTAGAGATTGCCCTCCGGGGGGTAAGCGCCGAGAGCCACGACCTCACCCACGTTGGTCGCGAACGTGTTCACGCCCAGCAGCCTGTCCTGACCGTCGAACATGAAGCTGCGGATCCACGAGGTGCCGTAGTCGGCCGCAAAATAGGTATTGCGGTACTGGGCGGGAAAGCTGGTGCCCTGGTACCAGATGCCGCCAATGGCGGCATTACCCGCAAACTGAGTGCCGGTGACCGTTCGTCCGGCGTTGGTCGTGCCCACCGGCCACGTGTCGGCGAGGCCGGCGGCAGTGAAGGCCGCCCAGTTGGTGGCTGCCGTTGTGTGCCGCCACTCGAGCTCCGGACGGGCGTGCTCGAACACCGTCACGGCGGGCGGCAGCTGTACGCCGGAATTGCACGGGTTGGGAAAAGACGGCACGCCGGCCACTTCCTGCGCGATCAGGTCCCTGAACCTGATCGTGGCCGGGCACGTGGGAGGATTCGCCAGCGGATTCAGGGCGTCGGGGTTGCGCGTCGTCAGGGCGGAGTAGTTGGCATTGGCCCCCATGCCCTCGAACAGCGGCCAGCCATAGTTGTTGCCGCCCTGGCGGATGACATTCATCTCCTCCCAGTTGCTGAGGCCCACGTCGCCCAGGTAGAGGGAGCCGGGATTGGCCGCAGCCGGATTGTGATCACCCGTGCCGGGGCGGAGCGTCATGCGATACGGGTTACGCAGCCCAAGGGCCCAGATCCGGCTCCTGGCCGAGCGGGGTTCGGGGGCGGAGAAGAAGGGATTGCCCGGCAGGCCGTCACCGGTTTCCGGGTCCAGGCGGAGCACCTTGCCCGCCAGGGAATCCACCATCTGGGCACGGAAGGCCCCCACGTTCTCCGCGGTCCGCATGATGCCGTCGGCGACGGCCGAGGAATAGTAGGTCTCGGCGGCCGAGCCCCCATCCGTGGTGGCGTAGCTGGCATTGTCGCCCGTCGATGCCAGGAGGGTGCCGTCCTGGCCGAAGACCAGGGATCCGTGGCCGTGGGAGTCGTAGGTCAGCGGTATGCCGCCGGACTTGGGCAGGCTGCGCATGGTGTCACCGAGCAGGACCCGGCGTGATGCGTAGTCCACCGTCGTTGCGTTCCGGTAGTCGGCGTCGCCGGCGGGCAGGACAGCCCGGTATCTCACGATTCGCGCGATGGTGGCCTTCAGGTAGCCTGGGCTGGCGAGATCGGTCGGCAACCACGTATTGGCTGCCACATAGCCCGCGCCGCACGAGGGGGCGCCATCGCGGGGCGAGTCGCAGTTGACCAGGTGATTCCGGTCGACGGTGTACATGGCGTACACGTAACCGGTGCTGTTGAAATCCGGGTGCAGGGCGAAACCCAGCATGCCGTGATCCCCCCATCCCAGGACTTCCTCATTGAGGTCGAGGAAGGGCTGGGGAACCGGCGTCGTGCTGTCCACGATCCAGACACGCCCGCCCCGCTCCCACACGAACATCCGGCCGGTGGTGGAAAAGGTCAGGCCGACGGCCTGGCTCCAGGAGCCGTTGCTCCGGGGGCTCGCGACCAGGGCTTCCTGGAAGCCGGCCGGCAAGCTAGCGGCAGTGGCTCCAGCGCCTGCCAGCAGGCCGGCGAAGACCAGGGCACTCAGGGCCCCACGCAACCTGGCATTCATATTCTTGTTCTTTTGCTGCTTATTCCAGGCGTCTTCGCCGGGATCGCCTCGGGGCGGGGTGTTGGGCAGCCAGCTTAACCCTACCGGACTAGCTGAACCAGCGCGATACCGGGTACTTATGGTGAAGGTGCCGGTCCAGCCCCAGCCAGTGGCCGGAATTGCGCCACATCATCAGGAAGCTCAGCAGGAAGAACGGGATCAGGGAGGCGTCATAGTAGCCGCCCAGCGAGAGGTTCACGAGCACGAACAGTGCCACGGCCGCGCCCCAGCGGGTCGTCAGGCCGAGGAGCAGCGCGATGCCGACGTACAGCTCCGCGGCCGTCATCACGACGGCGATCGGCTTGTACAGCGGGATTGCGAACTTCTGCAGGTACCATACCGGCAGGCTGTCGGGGTGCATCTCGGTCAGGCGGTCCTCGAAGATCCGCTTCAGCATGTCGGAGTTGACCCAGCCCTTGCGGACCTTGTTGGCGCCCGCTGCCAGCCAGAAGATGCCGAACAGGGTCCGGAGGAGGATGTGCAGGACGATCCCGAGCATCCGCACCGGGTGCTGCCTGAAGTTGACGAGGCGCCAGACGCCCGGCGCGGCGGCGACGAGAGTATTCATGGCTGTGCTCCGCGCGGGGCCCGCGCATCGATGATCGACAGGGTGTCCCAGAGGGGCAGGCGCGCGCAGTAGCCGAGCGGCTCGCCCGAGCCGGACCTTAGCCAGCGGCGGGTCACGCGATCCACCTCCCGCCCGTCGTCCATGGCCAGAAGGCCGGGCTCCAGCGAGATGTGCATGGAGTGCGCGGCGGGCGGGGACCACACGCCGTTCGCGACCGTATAGACCGTCACCGGCCGGTCGTGGCCCCCCACCAGCGGGGTGGACGAGAAGTTGGAGATGAACCAGTCCCAGATCGTGGAGACCTGCGACCAGAACGTGCGCGTGTGGAGCAGGTAGAGCGTGAAGTCGCCATCCGCTGTAACCGCTTCCACCGGTGGCGGCGCGACGCCGGCCTGGCAGAGCACGGCCACCTCGCACATGGTGCAGACCTCGCCAAACTGGCCGACGAGGAAGTAGTCGCTGAAACGCGGGTCGTTCACCTGGGCCTGCGCGGTGCCGGCCGCGAGCTGCGCGGCGGCCAGCAGCAGGACGAGCAGGGCGCCGCGGTGCCGGGGCATTGGCATGGTCTGGATCCTCAGGAGCGGGAAGGAGCGGGGTCGGTTTCGTCGGCGGGCAGCGCCATGGCGGCGAGCTCGCGCACCATCACCATGGCATCGTCCCAGCCGGCCTCGGTATCGAGCCGCAGTCCCATGAAGGAGGGCGAGCGCGCGGCACGCATGGAGAGGTACACCGTCGCCGCGTACAGCACCACGATCAGGCGGTGGTTTTCCCGGCGCAGGTAGCGGGGGTCGGCCAGCATCGTGCGCAGGAAGGCGCGGCGGTGGTCGGCGCGGGCTGGGCGGGGCGCGGGGTGGGACGCATGCCGTCATGTTACCGAACGGTAACGCGCTGTAAATCGCGGGCTGGTCCGGGTTGTGCCCGGTGGGCGGCTAGCGGATCTCGAGCAACGTGAAATCCCGCGCCGGAATCGCGGCCTGCGCTCCCGTCATGGCGTACCGGGAGGCCGCGTTGCGCAGCGCCGGCGGCAGGTCGGCAGTCGCCAGCCAGGCCTCGATGGCGCCGGCCGACAGGCTCTGCGGGCTTGCCGTCACGTTGGCCGCAATGAGCAGAATTGCAGGCTCTTCCGGGCGCAGGTAGGCGCTGATGAGTATGGGCTGGTCCGCCCAGTCCGGCCCGGACTCCCAGTAGCCCCTGAATTCGCTCCTGGCTGTCCCGAAGCGATCCATCTCTCCGTACACGGCCTCTCGCCGCGCGACCGGTGCGGAGGTCCAGACCGGTATGTCGTGCAGCAGGGCCACGGCCATGAAGTTCCGCCAGGCCCTGTTGAACTCCGTGGATTCGAGCCAGCCGCGCACGTCGGTCCGATACGGCTCCGGGCGCTGGCCGGCGAAGACCTCTGACCACAACTCCTCGAGCCAGACCGTCGGCACGCCGGAACTCTGCGGAGAATAGAGGGGCCAGACGTAGGACAGGGGGACGGACGCCTGGTAGTCGAAGTCCCTGATCGTCGCGACGGTATTGAGCTCCTCTCCCTGGACCATGGCGGTGACAAAGGTGTAGGCAGGAATGACGGGTGCCGTCGAGTTGTGCACGTAGATCAGGGGGGTGCGACCCCTCGAGGCAAGCATGGTTGCGAGGCGCTTGAAGAAATCGCGCATGGCCAGCACATCGGTCGCGGGATTCATGGCCCCTGCGGGCCCCGCTGCGACCTGCGCGGGATTTACCGACCCGATGGGCTCTGCCTGGTCGAAATAGAAGCCGCTGACATCCAGCCGGTCGGCGATGTCCGACAGCCGCTCGAGCTGGTGGTCGACGAAGCCGGTGGCCCGCAGGGAGGCGAGCGGGCGCCTGAAGGCGGTCGTGTAGGGCGCATCCACCTCGAGGCCGGTCCACTGCTTCGGCTCTGCCTGCCATTCCGGCAGGTTCAGCTGCGCATCGGGGTCGAGCGGCGATACCGCGCGCAATGACACGTAGGGCAGGCGTTCGATTCCAAGGCCGCGCCAGTCCTGAACGAATTCCGCATTACGCGCCACGCCCGGATAGGCCTCGATTTCGGCAGCGCCGAGTTGCTGAAGGGCGCCACGGGGATAGTCCAGATAGGGCAATGCGAAGTGGGAGGTTGCGCTGGTCCACCACAGGTTGACGTTGCCTGCGCGGGCCTCGTCTGCCGTCGGGGACGCGGTGATCCGGTTTGCACGGAACTCCGGCGGCAGGTCGCGCACCGGCGTCGCCAGGAACGCGAAGCGATAGTGCACCGGGCTGGATAGCACCCGGGCCCCGATGATGACGGGCTGGCGGAGTTGCAGTTCATCCGGCGTGCACCGGATCTCCGTCGAGGGCTGCGCGTCAGGGCTCCAGCCATCGGACTGATCGGCGAGCCACCAGAAGGAGGACTGCCGCCCCACGAAACCGACGACGCTCTGGTAGGTGCCGCGGTAGCACGGCTCCAGGAACTTGTCCTGGCCGGACCAATAGATGTTCTGGGCGGAAAAGCCCAGCACCTGCTGCTCGGGAAGGCGCACGACGCTGACCTGGAAATCGACCTGGTCGATCGACACGGGCTGCGTGGGCGTCAGCACGACGTCGACAATGCCCATGCCATCGTACTCGACGATGGTCCTCGTCTCGACCTGCAGCTCACCTGCAGCGGTTCCGGTGGTCCGGATCTCGACCTTGTCCCGGCCCGAGTGGATGACTTCGTTGCTGGTGACCGTCACGGGCGCGTCCGTGCCCCCGGAGCGCACGATGAGCTGCATCGACTCCGCAATGGCGCTGCCCCGAGACTCAATGGCTGCCGGCAACAGCTGTCCTGCCCAGTCGTAGCGGCGTCCTGCACTGAGGTGCGTGCCCGCCTGGTCATGGGTCAACGGCTGGAAGCCAGGCAGTATCGGCGAGTCGTCGTCAGCTGGCGCAACCGCCGGAGGTGGTGGTGACGATGAGGACAAGGCTGGGGATGAGCCTACCGGGGCGGGGCTGGGGGCCGTGGAGGTCCTGAAGCCCGCCCGGGCAGAGCGAGCAGCACTGGCGGTGGCCTCCGGGCCCGAGGCGCCGGAATTGCAGCCCACGACGCCCAGCGCCAGTCCCGCCATGCAGACATACACGATGCCAGCGTTCATGCGGCGCCCACGCCACTTGTGCCCGGACGTAACCATCCTCCGTCGGGGGGCCAGGTGGCGGGAGCGCCGTCACAGAAGGGTTAATAATGCGTTGCACAATCCGCCTACCAGGCGGACGCGGTGCGGGCGCGGACCTGCCCGGCCCCTTCCGAGAAGCGCCACTCGTAGGCAAAGCGCAGGACGTCGTACTCCGCGCGCAGGCCCTCGGGGAAGGGCTCGAAGGGCGCGGCCAGCCGGAGGATCTCCATGGCCGCCCGGTCCAGATCCCGCTGGCCGGACGAGCTCCGCACGACGACTTCCCGGAGTCGCCCGTCGGCGTTGATGGCGACCTCGAGCACGGGATACCGGGCGGTCGCCGACTCGGCCGCCGCATCCGGGAAGTTCAGCGTGCCCACCTGCTCCACCTTGGACTTCCAGGTATTCAGGTAGGTGGCGATCCGGGATTCCCGGGTATTGGCGCTGATCAGCAGTTCCCGCGGCCGCGCGTCCGGGATGGCGGTGGTCGTGTCGAAGCGGCCGACGATCTCGATGGCATTGCTGGTGGACGGCAGCATGCTCTTCTGGGCCTCGGTCGTCCGGTCAGGCTCGCCCTCATCCGGCGCGACACTGGTGGAGTCCCGGGCCAGCAGCACGGGTTGCAACCTGCGGTCATGGTTCGGGTCGCCCGGGCGCGCCGGTTCGTCGCTGCCGTCCCGGGCCGGGCCCAGCACGCTGGCGGGAAGCGTCAGTCCCGGCGCCGTGCGCACCGTGGCGTCCGGCGCGGCATTGCCGACGCCAGACAGGTTCCGCTGGGCGAGAAGCACCGCGCTCTCGGACGGCTCCCTGTCCTCGTAGTCGGAGGTGACGAGGACGACCTCCATGGAACTGGTGAGCTTGTCGGGCGCGCTGGTGGCTGAGCTGAACGTGATGCCAAGGATCAGGATGCCGTGGAAGAGGGCGGCGAGGAACGCCGTGGACGACAGCCGGTCCCGGGCGGCTTCGGCCGACCAGGTGGTCTGACGTCCGGTTCGGGACGGCGCTTCCTGCATGACTCGCTGGTCGAATTTCCGGTGCCCACCCGGTATCTCAGGCGATTATACGCGCCGGCACCCGGCGGAACGGCGGCAGATCACAGATCTGCGTCGTCCCCGGCTTCTTCCGGCGCCGGCCAGTCGATGACGGGGAGCTGGCCGCCATTGTCGCGCTGCAGGCGCTCGGCCATCTCCGGGGTGGTCAGCAGTTCGCCGGTAGTCGTGACCAGCAGCGCCGCACTGATCCCCATTGCGGCGCTGACCTCGCGAAAGCGGGCCGGCCCGGCCACCATCAGTGCCGTCGAGGCTGCATCGGCCAGCTCTGCATCACCCGCCAGGACCGTGACGCTCGCGGTGGCGGTGGTCGGTTGGCCCGTGACGGGATCCAGGATGTGGTGAAAGCGGCGCCCGTTCCTGACGTAGCCGCGCTCGTAGTCACCGGACGTGGAGGCCGCTTCGCCATCCTCGAGCTCGAGGCGGCCGACGACCCGGCCAGCCCGGGGATGCAGGAGGCCGATTGCCCACCGTGACAGGCCTTTGCGGCCGATTGCGAGCTGGCTGCTGCCACCCAGGTCCAGCAGCGCGCTGGTGATACCGCGCGCCCGCAGGATCGCGCGGGCCTGCTCCAGTGCCGAGCCCTTGGCCATGCCCCCGAGATCGATGCACAGCGGCCGTGCGGCCGACACGGTCCGGCCGTCGAAGCGCAGGTCGGCAAGAGAGCCCTGCCGGACCCGCAGGGCCTGGACCTCAGCATCGGGTGGCGGTCCGGCGGCGCCGGCCAGCGCCTCCTCGCTGTCGAATTGCCACAGGCGGACCAGCGCGCAGACGCCGGGGTCGAAGAGCCCGCCGCTCCGGGCGTGCAGGTCCATGGCCCGCCGGATGAGCGGGGCCAGCGTCGGGCTGACCGTGGCCTCTTCGCCCCGGGCCAGGCGCGCGTTCACCCGGGCCAGCTCGCCGGTGCCGAAGGCGTACCAGTCCTGCCCGGCCGTCCGGAACCGGCTCTCGATCTCGGCGGCTGCGGCGCCGCCAGCCCGCGGGTCCGCGTCCCGGATCTCGACGTGGATCGTCGTGCCGAAGGCCTGGAAATTGCGGTCGGTGACGGACGGTTCGCCGCAGGCGGCCAGGCCGGCCGCCAGGCCCAGGACCGCCGCGGTGGCCAGACGGGTGCTCAGGACCGGTGTTTCCCGGCGGCCGGCGCACCCGCGAGCCGCGGTGCCAGGCGGGCGTCCAGCGCGTCGAACAGCGTGGCGGCCACGTCCAGGCCCCCGAGCTTCTGCAGTTCCTTCATGCCCGTCGGGCTCGTCACGTTGATCTCGGTGAGGTAGTCGCCGATCACGTCGAGGCCGGCGAAGAGCACGCCCTTGTCGCGGAGCACGGGTCCCACCCGATCGCAGATCCACCGGTCGCGCTCCGAGAGTTCCCGGACTTCCGGCTGGGCACCGGCCACCAGGTTCCCGCGGTTGTCGTCCGCCGCCGGGACGCGGGCGAGCACGCGGCTCACCGGCCTGCCGTCCACTATGATGATGCGCTTGTCGCCCCGGGTGATCTCGGGGATGTACCTCTGGGCCATGGCGAACTGCTGGCCGTAGTCGGTAAGCGTCTCGAAGACCACGTTGGCGTTGTTGTCGCCCTGACGAAGCACGAAGATCGACCGGCCGCCCATCCCGTGCAGCGGCTTGACGACGATGTGGCCCTGCTCGGCCAGGAAGGCCCGCATGTCAGCGATCGAGCGGGTGATCACGGTTTCCGGGCAGCATTCGGGAAACCAGGCCGTGTAGACCTTCTCATTCATGTCCCGGAGGCTCTGGGGCTTGTTCACCACCAGGACGCCCGAGAGCTCCGCGCGCTCGAGCAGGTAGGTGGTGTAGATGTACTCCGTGCCGAACGGCGGGTCCTTCCGCATGAGGATGAGGTCCAGCTTCGCTAGCGGCAGCTCCTCCCGCGGCCCGAGCTCGAACCAGGCGGCCTTGGCTTCGGCGACGCGCAAGGGCCGGGCGCTCCCCTGGGCGACGCCATTCCGCAGCCGCAGGTCGTGCTGTTCGAAATACCAGAGCTCGTAGCCCCGGCGCTGGGCCTCGACGAGCATGGCCAGGGAGCTGTCCTTGGCCGGGTTGATGCCGGCGATCGGGTCCATCACCACGCCGAGTTGCGGCTTCCGCATCAGTGCTGCTCCGTTGTTGTTAGGTCAAATGCGGTCGCCCTCACCGCGTGACGGGCTCGCGCCTGGCAGGCCGGCCTTGCAGCTGCGTTTTGCGACGCCGTGCCTATTCTGGCCCGCTGGTGCTGAAATGGCACGAAGGCCGGGAGTATCATGCCTTCGCGGGCGTTCGGGCTGGGGCAGCTTGTTCGGTGGCGGTCGGGGCTGGTGGCAGCCCGCTCTCCCGCATGGCTGGGCCCTTACGGTTATGTTAAAAGTTCATGGTGCGGCGGGCGGCGGGACGCCCCGCCTGGAGAACCCTGTGACGGATAGCGCCGCGCCGGCATTGCACGGGCTGAAGGTGCTCGTGATCGACGACAGCAAGACCATCCGGCGGACCGCGGAGACCCTGCTCTCCAAGGAAGGCTGCACGGTCTACACCGCCGTGGACGGCTTCGACGCCCTGGCGAAGATCGCCGATTACCGGCCTGACATCATCTTCGTCGATATCATGATGCCGCGACTCGACGGCTACCAGACCTGCTCGCTGATCAAGCACAACCGTACATTCCGCGAAACGCCGGTCATCATGCTGTCGAGCAAGGACGGATTGTTCGACAGGGCCCGCGGCCGCATCGTGGGCTCCGAGCACTACCTGACCAAGCCCTTCACCAAGGATGAACTGCTCGGCGCCATCACGCGTCAGGCGGCGCGCTGAATCACGCGCGCCCATCTCGTCGCACGCAACAACGAGAAGGGCGAAGGAACGGAAATGGCACTGGTACTGATCGCAGACGATTCCCCAACGGACCAGCACATCCTGTCGCAGGCCCTGGAGAAGCACGGCTTCGAGACGCTGGTGGCAAAGGATGGCGAAGAAGCGCTCCGCCTGGCCAGGTCGCGTGCGCCCGACGTGATCCTCATGGACATCGTCATGCCCGGCATCAACGGCTACCAGGCCACCCGGCAGCTGGCCCAGAATCCGTCGACGGCCTCGATTCCGATCGTGATCGTGTCCACGAAGACCCAGGAGGCCGACCGCGTATGGGGGCTGCGGCAGGGCGCCGTCAGCTACCTGACCAAGCCGGTCTCCGACGCCGACCTGGTGGCTGCCGTGCGCAACGCCCTCGACCGCTGATGGTCGCCCCCTCGCAAGGCAGCCTGCGCGCCCTGCGGGAACACCCGTTCGAGCTCCTGCGCGAGATCGAGCGGCGTAGCCGCGCGGCGGCGGCCGGCGCCCACGGTGACGATGTCGGCCTGGCCGAGTGGGTGGGGGTGGGCTTCCGCCTCGGCAACGAGCGTTTCGTGGTGCCCAGGGACGAGGTCCGGGAGGTGCTGATGGTGCCGCCGGCCATCACCCGGGTGCCGGGTGCCAAGTCCTGGGTACGGGGCCTTGCGAACGTCCGCGGCCACTTGCTGCCGCTGGTGGACCTCCGGGAGTTCCTTGGTTCCGGCGTCGGCGGCACCGAGCGCAGTGCGCGGGCCCTGGTGGCCAACAGCAGTGAGTTCCCCGTCGGCCTCGTGGTCGACGAGGTCTTTGGCTTCCGGCGTTTCGTGGACCGGGAGCTGGCCGACGAGGCGCCGGCCACGAAGATTCGCGCCGACCGGTTTCTGGCCGGCTCCTTCCGCCGCGGCGGGGAAGTGTGGCCGGTATTCAGCCTCACCCGGCTGCTGGATGCCCGCGACTTCCAGCGGGCGGCGGGCGAGTGAGGCACGCGTACACCTGAGCGAGTCCCCTAAATGACAGAAAAATCTGGCGGAATGCGGCTGCTGCCCACCTTGGGTGTCACACTGATCCTGGTCCTGGTGGCAGCCCTCGCGCTCGTCGCCCTCAAGCCCGGCGATGCCGGGCAGGGCACGGGCTCTGTGCCGGGCGCCACGGCATACACGGAGGCCCATGCGGCCTACCGGCTCGCGGCAGGCGCAATGCGCGGCGATTCCCGTTCGTTTACCGCCCTGGAGGCCGCCAACCGCCGCATCGCCGCGGCAGACCTGGATGGCGTGGACGACGAGACCCGCCGCCGGCTCGAACAGATCCGCGCGAGCCTCGGCACGATCGAAGCGGGCCGCGGCGAGCTCGTCGGCCTGCGCTCCGCGGCCGATCGACTGGATCGCATGTTGCCGAGGCTCACCGACCAGATCGATGCGCTGGAGGCTACCGGCGCCGTCAGCGGCCAGCCGGCCGCCATGGCCCAGCTCGAACGCCTGCGGGCGCTGGCCGACGGCGTGCGCCGGGATGTCCGCGGCATGTCCCAGGGCACCGTGGCCGCGGATACCCGCAGCCCCAACATGCTCGATGCCGATCTCGCCATCGCCCAGATCATCCGCGGGCTCGGCGAGGGTGACGCGGAGCTCGGCCTGAAGGCACTCGCCGGCGCGGACGCCATCCGTGCGCTCGACGGCATGCGCCAGCAGGCGGGCGACCTCAGCAAGACCCTGCGGGACGTCCTGGCCAGCAGCGACCGCCTCGGGGCCCTGCGCCAGTCCATGGAACAGCTCGACGTGCTCGTGGGCCAGCTCCCCGTCGAGGTGGTGGCAACCGCGGCCAGCGCACCGTCGAGCCTGTCCAGCCTGGTCGTCACTGGCCTGCTCGCCGTCGCCGTCGCCCTGGCGCTGGCGATGGTCTGGATCTACCGGCGGGTGGCCGACACGCGCCGGGCGGCCGCCCAGCAGACCGCGCAAAGTGAGCGGAACCAGCAGGCGATCCTGACCCTCCTCGACGAAATGAGCAGCCTCGCGGACGGGGACCTCACGGTTCACGCCACTGTCACCGAGGACATCACCGGCGCAATCGCCGACTCCATCAACTACGCGATCGAGGCCCTCCGGGAGCTGGTGACGACCATCAACGAGAGCGCCATCCTCGTGGACGGTGCCGCGAAGCAGACCGAGGGCTCCGCCCGCCAGCTGGCGGCAGCCAGCGAGGCCCAGTCCAAGCAGATCGAATCCGCATCCCGCGCGATCAACCGGATGGCCTCGTCAATCGAGGAAGTCTCCGGCAACGCCGAGCGCTCGTCGGACGTCGCCCGGCATTCGGTTGACGTGGCACACAAGGGCGGTGACGCCGTGCGCCGCACGATCGAGGGCATGAATGCCATCCGCGAGACGATCCAGGAGACGTCCAAGCGCATCAAGCGCCTGGGCGAGAGCTCGCAGGAGATCGGCAACATCGTCGAGCTGATCAACGACATCGCCGACCAGACCAACATCCTCGCCCTGAACGCGGCCATCCAGGCATCCATGGCCGGCGAGGCCGGCCGCGGCTTCGCCGTGGTGGCCGACGAGGTGCAGCGCCTGGCCGAGCGCTCGGCCAACGCGACGAAGCAGATCGAGTTCCTGGTGCGCACGATCCAGGCCGACACCAACGAGGCCATCGTCTCCATGGAGCGCAGCACCACCGACGTGGTGGGCGGGGCACTGTTGGCCGAGAACGCCGGCGCCGCACTCGAGGAGATCGAGCAGGTCTCGAACCAGATCGCGGCACTCGTGCAGAACATCTCCAGCTCGGCCCGGGAGCAGGGCAAGGCAGCCAACGCCGTCACCCGCAGCATGGATGTGCTGCAGGAGATCAATTCGGAGACCGCCGCCAACACCAGCGCGACCACCAGCGCCATCAGCAAGCTCGCCGAGCTGGCCACGCAGCTGCGCCGGTCCGTCGCCGGCTTCCGCCTGCCCCCCGTCACGTCGGCGACGCCGCGCTCCGCGGTAAGTGGCCTGTCCGGCCAGTTTCCGGCGTTGTCCGACCCGGAGGACGTCTTCGACCCGGGCGTGCCCGATGAGTCGCCGGCGGCGTCGGCGGGCGAGGCTCTCGAGCCGCACGCCCGGACGGTCCGGTACGACGAGCCGGTGTCCTTCGTGAGCAAGCGCACCGCCTGATCGTGGCCGCATTCCCCGAGCCCGGTATCGCCCCAGGCGGCCCCGTCGATCCGGTCCGGGAGCCGCTGCTGCTCGTTGCCGACGAGCTGGCAGTCACTCTGAACGAGGCGCGGGCCGCCCTTGAGCAGTATGCCGAGGGCGAGGTGGGCAACCAGCCGCTGGAGCGCTGCGCGGCCCTGCTGCACACGGCCCGGGGCGTGCTGCAGATCACGGAGACCTGGGGCGCCAGCCTGCTCGCCGAGGAGATGGAGCAGACCTGCCGGTACCTGATGAAGTCGCGGCGGGACGCGCAGACCGACGACGGGATCGAGGCATTGTCCCGGGCGGCCGTCCAGCTCCCTGCCTACGTGGAGCGCATCCGCGATGGCGGGCGCGACGTGCCACTCGTCCTGCTGCCGCTGCTCAACGACCTGCGGGCTGCCCGGGGCCGGCCCCTGTTGTCCGAGAGCACGCTGCTCCTCCTGAACATTGCCCCCGGTGCCCTGGGCGGCGGCGGGAGCGGGGCCCGGGGCCCCGCCCAGGCGCAGGCTCCGGTGCGACCGGCTGCTGTCGGCGACGTCGCAGCACCGGATGCTGCTGCCCTGGCGAAGGTCCTCCGGCCCCGCTTCCAGCTGGCCCTGCTCGGCTGGATCCGGGGCGAAGGCGGGACCGATTCACTGGCCCGCCTCCAGGATGTCGTGAACCGGCTGGAGGCTGCGGCAGGCAGCGAGGTCGTCCACCAGTTGTGGTGGGTCACCGGCGGCGTGCTCGAGGCGCTGGCCGACCGGGGGCTGGAGGCAGGCGTCTCGGTCAAGCGCCTCATCGGTCAGGCCGACCGGGAGATGAAGCGGCTCCAGACCCAGGGTGAGCGCAAGTTCGCGGCCCAGCCGCCCGTCGACCTGGTCAACAACCTGCTCTATTACGTCGCCCGGGCCACCAGCTCCGGACCGCGCATCGCCGCCATCCGCGAGGCTTTCAACCTGTCCGGACTGATTCCGGGCGACGAACAGATCGAGGTGGCCCGCCAGAGCCTCGCGGCACCGAGCGTCAAGCTGATGCAGACGGTGGCGGCAGCGATCCGGGAGGACCTCGCCCGGGTAAAGGACGTGCTCGATATCTACGTGCGCACCGGCATGGAGCGCGTGGAGGAGCTGGCGCCCCAGATCGAGCTACTGAAGAAGATCGGCGACACGCTGGGCGTGCTGGGGCTGGGCGAACTCCGCGAGGTCGTGCAGACCCGGCGAGCTGAACTCGAGGGGCTGATCGCCGGCAACGAGCAACCTGATGAGCCCACGCTGGTTGCCATGGCCACTGCATTGCTGGAGGTGGAGGACCGTCTCGAGCACCAGCTGATCGGCCTGATTGCGCCGGATGGCCCGGCTGGCGCCGCCACGCCGGCGGCCCGGGACGACGAAGACCGCGTTGCGGTGACCCAGGCAGTCATGCGCGAATGCCTGGCGAACCTCGCGCGCGTGAAGGAGGCCATCAGCCTGGTCACCGAGCGTGCCGGCGATGGCGCCGCACTGGACTCCATTCCCGCACTGCTCCGGGGCATCACGGCTGCCCTGCTGATCGTCGAGAAGGAGCGTGCCGGACGGGTTGCCGAGCGCATCGCCGCAGCCGCCAGCGAGGTCGTGCAGCGGGGCGCCGGGCCGGATGCACGCGCGGCACTCGAGCGGCTTGCCGACGCCATCGTCAGCCTCGAGTACTACATGGAGACGCTCCAGGCCGGCCGCCGCGAGCCGGGCTGGATGCTGGACAACGCCGCCCGTTCGCTCGACGCCCTGGTGCTGCCAGCGCCGGTGGTCCGCGCGGATCTCGAGGCCACCGGCCGTGTGTCGCGCGAGGACCTCCCGGCCACGCTGGTCATCGACCGGCCGGCAGCTGGCGTCGAGGTCGACTTCCCGTTGCCCGAACGGGCAGAACCCAAGGCTCCGGCGCGTCCCGCGGCCGGCTGGGCCCAGGGCTACCGGGGCCCCTCGGCCGACCGGCCGGTGGTGGCAGACCGGGGCCAGAACATCGACCCCGACATCCTGGAGCTCTTCAGCGAGGAGGCGCGGGAGGCCATCGAGGCGATAAACGTTCATTTGCCCGCCTGGGAGCTCGACGAGGGTGAGCGCGAGTCGCTGCTCACCGTGCGCCGTGCCTTCCACACGCTGAAGGGCAGCGGCCGCATGGTTGGCGCCGAGCTGATCGGCGAGTACTGCTGGAGCATCGAGCAGCTTCTGAACCGTGTCATTGACGGCACCGTCCCGCGCTCGCCCACGCTGGTGGGCTACCTGCGGCGGGCCATCCCCGCCGTCGCGGAACTCCTCGAGCAGCTGGAGGTGGGCGCCACGCCGGCCAGTAATATTCGCGCGCTGATGGCGGAGGCGGTCGAACTCGGCCGGCCTGTCGCTCCGGTCGAGGCGGATGCCGCTCCCGGAAGTGGCGACGCCACCGAGGTGCTGCCGGCACTCGAACTGGACGGCGTACTCGCACCCACGCCGGCATCCGAACGACCGCTGGCCGCTACCGACGAGACGCTGGTCGCGAGACTGCCGTCCCACATTCCTCGCCAGGGCGTTCCCACCCTCGTACTCGGCCCTGACGACGCCACGCTGGTGGCCCATCTGCCGCCGGCGACGCTGGGTCCCGCCGACGCCACGCTCATGGTCCCGTCGCTGCCGCCGGCACCGGCGCCTGCCATGGACCCGGTACTGCTCGACATCCTGTCCCGCGAAGTGGCGGTGCACCTGGGCGCCATACGGGAATTCGTGGCGAAAGCCGGCGAGGCCGTGTCCCAGCCGCTGCCCGAGCGCATCTTCCGTGCGTGCCATACCCTTCACGGCAGCCTCACCATGGCGGGCGTGACAGCCGCGGTGGAAGTGGCTGCCCCGCTGAATGAACTGATGGGCGTGCTGCACGCGGCCCGCTTGCCAGCAGACGCGGCGATCATCGGCGCCACCGGTGAGACTGCCGCCCTGGTTGCCCGGATCGTCGAGCAGCTTCGGACGTCGCAGGCCCCGTCGCCGGATGAGGCTGCCGAAGTGCAGGGCGCGGTCCGCGCCCTCACGGCCCGCCTGCACGACCTGGTGGCGCAGGCTGGTGAACGCGCGGCCGCACTGTCGGCGGAGTCGGTGGACAGCGGCACGGCCTCCATGCCGATCCCCATGCTCTCGGACCAGGACTTTGCCGCGGCGTCGGACGACATGGCGGAGGGGTCGCCCTGGTTGGCATCGCCCGCTTCCGGCCCGCTCGAGGTCGAGCCCCCCGAGCCCGGCATGGACCTTACCGAGGTCTTCGAAGTCAGTGAGTTGGGCCTAGGCGACGCAGGGCTCGAACTGGAGCCGGCCGCCGAGCCGGAGCCCGAGCCGGAACTCCTCCTCGAACCTGCACGGGAACCGGAATACGCTGCCGAAACCGACGCTGCCGCCGCCGGGACGGTCGCGGGCTGGGATGCTGAAGTCGCCGCGATCTTCGCCGAGGAAGCCAGCGAGATCCTCGAGAGCTGCGACCTTGCCGTCGCGCGCCTCGCCGCCGGCCAGGATGAAGTGCGGGCGCTGGCGGAGCTGCAACGCGGGCTCCACACGCTGAAGGGCGGCGCGCGCATGGCTGGCCTGTTCGCCATGGGCGACCTCAGCCATGACCTGGAGACGCTGCTGCTGCGCATGGCAGATGGCCTGCTGCCACGGGGCGCCGGCGCCTATGGGCTGGTGCAGGCGGCACTCGATGAGTTGCATGTCCTGCGCGACGCGATCCCGGCCGGTATCGCGGCGCCCCCGTCGCCTGCCCTCATGGCACGCCTCGAGGCCGCATTGCGGGGAGAAGCGGTGCCAGTGGCCGAGGCCGTGGTGGAAGCCGCTGCCTCGCCCGAGCCCGAGCCCGAGCCCGAGCCCGAGCCGGAACCGGAACCGGAAGTGGAACTGGAACTGGAACTGGAGATTGAACCCGAGCCAGCGCCCGCCGAGCTTGCCGAAGTGCCGCTGTTGCCGGACGAGGTCTTGCCGGAGATCCTGTTGGCCGACCTGGAGCCGGTTTCACCACCGGAGCCGGCGCTGCCGCCGCTCGCACCGTCCATTCCGCCAGCGCTGGAGCGCCTGGGCGAACTGGCGCGGGAGCTGGCGGCGCCACCGGCGCTCGAGGCGCCCGCCGAGCTCCTGCCGGCAGTGCCCCTCCCGCAGCCCGACGCCGAACTGCCCCGGCCGGCCGCGCCCCGCGAGCGTGCTGCCGAGCCCCGGGACTTTGCGCGCGTGGATGCCAGTCTCCTGGAGCAGTAGCTGAACGGTGCCGGGGAGATCAGCATCGCCAATTCCCGACTGACCCAGCAGCTCTCGCAGATCCAGTTCAACCTGGACGAGCTCAACCAGACCGTCGTCCGCCTCCGCGACCAGCTGCGCAAGCTCGAGATCGAGACGGAGGCCCAGATACTGCACCGCCACCAGGCCGAGCCGCAGAAGGAATCCGAGTTCGACCCGCTGGAACTTGACCGGTACTCCAGCATCCAGCAGCTGTCGCGGGGCCTCGCCGAGACGGCCAGCGACGTGAGCAGCATCAAGGACCTGCTCCACAACCTCAGCGCCGACACGGAAGGGCTGCTGGTGCAGCAGGCCCGGACCACCACCGAGCTGCAGGACCAGCTGATGCGCACCCGCATGGTGCCCTTCGATCAGCACGGTTCGAGGCTCGCCCGCCTGGTACGCCAGACGGCGAAGGACCAGGGCAAGCTCGCCGAGCTCGGCATTGTCGGTAGCGGCGACCTCGACCGCCAGGTCCTGGAGAAGATGTTGCCGCCCTTCGAGCACATGTTGCGCAATGCGGTGATCCACGGGCTTGAGTCGCCCGCCGAGCGCGAGGTAATGGGCAAGCCGCCGGCAGGCTCGATCCGCATCTCCATACGGCGTGAGGGTGCCGAGGTCGTCATCGACATCGCCGACGACGGCCGTGGGCTCGACGTGCTCGCGATCCGGCGCAAGGCCGTGGAACTCGGCTTCGTCAGCCGGGAGGCTGCGCTGACCGACGAGGAGGCCATGCAGTTCATCCTGCGCTCCGGCTTCAGCACGGCGGACCAGCTCACCCAGGCTGCCGGGCGCGGCATCGGCATGGACGTGGTGGCCAACCAGGTGGCCAAGCTCGGTGGGACGTTGTCCATCGCTTCCCAGCGCGGCAAGGGCACGACTTTCGCGTTGCGCCTGCCCTTCACGCTGGCGGTGACCCAGGCGCTGATCGTCCGCGCCGGGCCGGAGCTCTATGCGCTGCCCCTGCCGACCGTGGAGGGCATCATTCGCATCTCCCGGACCGAGTTCGAGGAACGGATGGCGCGGCCCGAGCCCTCCATCGAGTACGGCGGGCAGCGCTACTTCTTCCGTCACCTCGGCCAGTTCCTGGGGCTCGGGCCTTCGCGACTGCCCGACGAGCAGGAGCGCGTCTCCATCATCCTGGTCCGCGCCGGCGACAACTCCACCGCACTCATCACCGACGAGATGCAGGACAGCCGGGAGATCGTCGTCAAGCCCGTCGGGGCGCAGCTTGCCACCATCCGCGGCATATCCGGCGCCACCATCCTTGGCGACGGGCGCATCGTTGTCATTCTCGACGTGGGCGCCCTGGTCCGGTCGTCCCGTCCGGCGCCGGACCTGCCCGCGCCGGTGGCCGAGCCCGAGCAGAAGCAGACGGTGGCCCTGGTGGTGGACGACTCGATCACCATGCGCCGCGTGACCCAGCGGCTGCTGGAGCGGAATGGCTTCCGCGTGGTCACGGCGAAGGATGGCGTGGAGGCCATCGGCGTCCTCCAGGACCATCGCCCCGACATCATCCTGCTCGACGTGGAGATGCCACGCATGGACGGCTACGAGTTCGCCCGGCACGTCCGCAACGATGCCGGGCTGGCAAAGGTGCCGATCATCATGGTCACCTCCCGCGTCAGCGAGAAGCACCGTGCCCGGGCTATCGAGATCGGCGTGAACGACTACCTGGGCAAGCCGTACCAGGAACGCGAGCTGCTGGAGGCCGTCCAGCACCAGCTGGCAGCCCGGTGAGCACAGAGCCATGACCTCCGCCAACGACGAGCTCTACAGCCTGCTGGTGCCCCTCAACCAGGAGCGCCTGATCGTGCCCCGCGCCTGCGTGGCCGAGGTGGTCCGCTATGCTCCCCTGCACGGAGACGAGGCGGTGCCGCACTGGTTCCGGGGCCAGATCTCCTGGAACGGGCGCCGGGTGCCGGTGATCTCCTTCGAGGAACTTGCGGGCCTGACCCCGGTCGAGCCTGGTGGCCGCACGCGGGTCGCGATCCTCTCCGCGATCGGCGGACGGCTGTCCACTGGTTATTTTGGCGTGTTGACGGAAGGCTTCCCCCAGCTGGTGCGGGTTAACCGGGAAGTGGTGCAACCCGCGGCCCGCCAGGCCTGGCCCGGGAACGGGCCGGTGATCTGCCAGATCCGGATGATCAACGAGTACCCCCTGATCCCGGACCTGGAGGCCATCGAGGACCTGATCGAGGAAGCGCTGAATCCCCGCGAGGAACTGCTCTCGTAGGAGCGGCTTCAGCCGCGACCGGGCCTTTTCCGGCAGGCGGGTCTCAGCGCCAGAGGGAAAGGCCCGGTCGCGGCTTAAAGCCGCTCCTACGACCCCAGGTCGCCCCGCGCGAACTGCAGGATAGCGAGGGCCGCGAGTGGTGCTGTCTCGGTCCGCAGGATGCGCGGCCCGAGGCGCAGGCCCCGGAAGCCCGCCGCCGTCAGCGTCTGGATCTCGTCGTCCGTGAAGCCGCCCTCCGGCCCGATCGCCAGTGCCACTCGCGTCGCGCTGCCCAGCAGCTCCCCGATAGTGCCTGCGCCCCGGGGGTCCAGCGTGAGGCCCACGGTGCCGGCTGACAGCGCCGCCAGGGCCTCATCGAGAGAGCGTGGCGGCAGAACCTCCGGCAGGATGGAGCGCCCGCACTGCTCGCAGGCGCTGATGACGATCCGCTGCCAGTGGGCCAGCCGCGCCTGGGCCTCG
>CAZTGY010000002.1:23234-27434 GCA_964613445.1 uncultured Chromatiaceae bacterium
GCTCCGCGTCCAGTCGCACCACGCTCCGGCCGGCCAGTACGGGTTGCAGGGTGCGTACGCCGAGCTCGGTCGCCTTCTGCACGACCGTATCCATGCGTGGCCCCCGGCTCACGCCCTGCAGGAGGGTGACCGCCAGCGGCGACTCGCGATCCACCGGCCGGCCGGCGCCCACCTCGGCCGACACGCCGCTGCGCGCCACGACCCTGAGCACCGCGTCGTAGTCCGTGCCGGTGCCGTCGAACAGGGTGATAGGATCGCCGGCGGCCAGGCGCAGCACCCGCGTGACGTGGGTAGCAGCGGAGTCGGGCAGCTGCTGGGTGGTCCCGGTGCGCAGGGCTTCCGGTGTGTAGATGCGGGGACGTGGCATGGGCGGATCTTACCTATGAGGGCAGCGGCGGGGGCATCCGCACGGAAACCGGCCGGGACCCGCCTCGGACTCGAGCCGGGCGGCGTCCTGCTCCGCGGCGCCCGGCAGCGGCCGTCGCCGAACTGCGACGACCGTCCGGTGGGCGTGTCGCCGGACCTCATCGTGATCCATGGGATCTCGTTGCCGCCAGGCACGTTCGGCGGGCCCCATATCGACCAGCTTTTCACCAACGCGCTGGATCCGGCAGTCCACGACTACTTCCGGGACATCGCCGGCCTCAAGGTCTCGAGCCACCTGCTGATCCGGCGCACGGGGGAGGTGGTGCAGTACGTCCCGCTCCACCGGCGAGCCTGGCACGCGGGGAAGTCCAGCTTCCGGGGCCGCCAGCAGTGCAACGATTTCTCGGTGGGGATCGAGCTCGAGGGCACCGATGACCGGCCTTACTCGAGCGCCCAGTACCGCCGGCTGGCGACCGTGATCCGGGTCTTGCGCCGGGGCGTGCCATCCCTGGCGTCGGCCCCGATCGTGGGCCACAGCGACGTGGCGCCCGGGCGCAAGACGGATCCTGGTCCGGCCTTCGACTGGCCCCGGCTCCACCTGCTGCTCGAGCCGCGGGCCAGGCGCCGGCCTGCCCGCCCCCGCGAGGAAGCCCTAGGAAGCCTTAGACTAGCTGCATGAATTTCCTCGCGCTGCTGCTCGGCCTGGCCCTTGAGCGGGTATTGACGCACTTGTTCCACCTGCGTGAATTCCGGTGGCTCGATCCTCTGTTCGATTCCCACCTGCGCCGCCTGCGCGCGACCGCCGGCGGCAGGAATCGCCGCTGGTCGGCGCTGGCACTGACGTTCCTGCTGGCGGCGATGCTCGTGGCGCCGGTGGCATTGCTGTCCGGTGCCCTGCGCGGCGAGCTGCTGCAGATTCCCTACTTCCTGTTCGCCGTGGTCATACTGCTCTTCTCCCTGGGGCCCCGGGACCTGGATGACGAGGTGGAGGACTATGGCGACGCACTGGAGATCGGCGATGTCGCCACCCAGCAGAGCGTGGCCGAGGAACTTCTGGAGAAGATACCGCCTGTCCTGCTCGCGGAGCGCAACGAGGCGGTGGAGAGGGCCATCTACATCCAGGCCAACAACCGGATCTTCGGGGTGGTGTTCTGGTTCCTGGTGCTGGGTCCCACGGGCGCGTGGGCCTTCCGGGTGCTGGACCTGATGCGGCACCGGACCGAAGTCAAGGCCGGGGAGGAAGACGCCACGGCGACGATGGAGGCCGTGCGCACCCTGCACGGCCTCCTGGCCTGGATTCCTTCGCGCCTCCTTGCGCTGGGCTACGTGCTCGCCGGCAACTTCGAGGAGGCCATGGAGAGCTGGCGGAACACTGGTCGCGAGGCCCACCTGTCCTTCGCGGAAGGCACCGTGGAGATCGTCGCCCGCGTCGGGGTGGCGGCGTCCGGGCGCGGAGCGCTCGATGTGGCGGACGCGGTCGAGGCACGGGACCGGATCCGCGGCGCGCGCTCCCTGGTGATCCGGACGTTGTGGATGATCTGGTGCCCGGTGATCGCCGTGCTGACGCTGTATGAATGGCTCACGTGAACGGGCTCTTGACGCAGGAGCGCCTTCAGGCGCGACCCTGCTGATCCTGGTATTTCTCCTCGGCGCCTGCGCCCGCGACCAGGCCCCGCCGGCCGCCACCGACCAGCCCGCCCGGCGCATCGTCGCCCTGGCCCCGCACCTGGCCGAACTGGCCTTTGCCGCGGGCGCCGGCCCGCGGCTGGTGGGCGTGGTGGAGTTCAGCAATCACCCGGAGGCTGCCCGTGCCCTGCCGCGCGTCGGGGATGCGTTTCGCATCGACCTGGAGGCGCTGGCCGCACTGCGGCCCGATCTCGTCCTTGGCTGGCCCAGCGGCAACTCCCTCGCGGCACTCGGGCGGCTACGGCGCCTGGGATACCGGGTGGTGGAGCTCGAGCCACGGCGACTGGCGGACGTGGGCGACCAGATCGAGGCCATCGGCCGGCTCGCAGGCACGGAGCCGGAAGCGCGCCAGGCGGCCAGCGCCTGGCGGGATGGCCTGGCGGCATTGCAGGCCCGCTATGCCGGGTCACGCCCGGGCCGCGTGTTCTACCAGGTCGCGCCACAGCCGCTCATCACCGTGAGTCGCGAGCATTTCATCGGCGAGGCCATTGAGCTCTGCGGCGGGGAGAACGTCTACGCTGCCGTACCGGGACTGACCGCCGTCGTCAGCGTGGAGTCCGTGGTGGCCGCGGCCCCGGACGCCATTGTGGCGAACGATTACACGCGCGGGCCCGGCTCCCCGGTTGCCGGCACGCCGCTCGATACCTGGCGATCCTGGAGCGGCTTGCCTGCCGTCAGCCATGCCCGCCTCCACGTGCTCGACCCCGATCTGATGAGCGTGCCCGGTCCCCGGTTGCTGAAGGGGATCACGCAGCTTTGCGCCGCGCTGAACGGCGACCTGTAGGAGCGCCTTCAGGCGCGACCCGGGCACCACCGGGTCGCGCCTGAAGGCGCTCCTACGTGGCGGGCCTGGCTTTCCAGATCACCTCGCTGCCGCCGTCCATCCGGCACAGCACCCGGGACGTGACGAAGAGCAGGTCAGACAGCCGGTTGAGGTAGCGCACGGCTTCCGCGTTCACGGGCTCGTCCCTCTGCAGGGTGATGACGCGCCGCTCGGCGCGCCGGCAGACGGCGCGGGCCAGGTGGCAGGCCGCCGCGCCCGGCGTGCCGCCGGGAAGCACGAAATCCCTGAGTGGGGGCAGGTTCGCATTTAGCTCGTCCAGGACGACCTCGAGCTCGGCCGTGTCGCTGGCCAGAATGACGTCCCGGCCGGGTACCGCCAGTTCGCCGCCCAGGTCGAAGAGCCGGTGCTGGATGCCCGTCAGGGTCTCCTGGACCAGCGGCGGGAGGTTGGCCGTGGCGAGCACGAGGCCTATGCAGGAGTTCAGTTCGTCCACGGTCCCGTAAGCCTCCACGCGGGGGCAGTCCTTGGCCACGCGGTCCCCCGTCGCCAGCCCGGTGGTGCCGTCGTCGCCGGTCCGCGTGTAGATCTTGGTCAGCCTGTTGCCCATGTTCGTCCGTCCCGCCGGCGCTGCCGTCCGAGTGTAACCGCCCGGCCATTCAGAAGCGCAGCCGGATGCCCGCATAGGCTCCCACGCCGGGCGTGTTGTAGCCGTAGACGTCCTCGTATTGCTCGTCGAGAAGGTTCTCCACGCGGGCGTACACGCTGGCCTGGCGCGTCAGGTGGTAGCTCGTGGCGAAGCTCACGAGGTAGTAAGCATCCAGGTCGATGACCTGGACCCCGAAAGGCGGCGCCACCTCGAAGAACGTGTCATCCCGGTCCCCGACATAGGAGAGGTTCAGGTTCACGTCCGCCTTGCCGTCGGCAAGCGCCCAGTCGGCATTCACGCTGGCGCCGTGGCGAGGCCGCCGGATTTCCCGCGTGTCCTCGCCCGTCAGCGGATCGGGCTGCATGGCATCTGTGTACGTGTAGGAACCGGAGAGGCGCAGCGTGTCGGTGACCCGGGCCCGGGCGCTGGCTTCCACCCCCCGCCGTTTGCTGCGGCCGTCCAGGTTCTCCGCCGTGAAGAGGAAGGTGTCCGGGTCGAAGACGAAGCCGTCGATCTCGTCCTCGAGGTCCTCGCGGAAGTAGGTCGCCCCGAGGCTGATCCGGTCGTTCCAGAGCGGCTGCTCGACACCGACCTCCCAGCCCGTGGATTTCTCGGGCTTCAGGTCCGGATTGCCGACGAACTGGTCCGGGAAGAATCCGTAGCGCTCGATGAACGTGGGCGCCTTCTGCCCCGTGCCGACGCTGGCGTGGAGCCGGGT
>CAZTGY010000003.1:0-25038 GCA_964613445.1 uncultured Chromatiaceae bacterium
TGCAGGAGGAGTTCGGCAGCTTCGACCGCTACATCTGGGACTTCGTGGACGGCATGCGCGACATCGAGGCGCGCACGATCCGCCTGATCGGCGACCCCGAGACCCGCTACCGCGAGGACCCGGTGCGCATGATCCGCGCGGTGCGGCTCGCCGCGAAGCTGGACCTCAAGATCCACCCCGAGGCCGCGGAGCCCATGGCGCGCCTCGGCCGGCTCATCGACAGCGTGCCGGCCGCCCGCCTGTTCGACGAGTTCCTCAAGGTCTTCGAGACGGGCCACGCGCTGGAGGGCTACCGGCGCCTGAGGGCGCACGGGCTCTTCGAGCACCTGTTCCCGGCCACCGCGGAGTGGCTGGCGGCCGACGCGTCCCGGGGCGAGGCGGGGGGGCAGCGCAACCGCTTCATCGAGCGGGCCCTCGCCAACACGGACCAGCGCATCGCCGAGGGCCTCCCGGTGACGCCCATGTTCCTCTTTGGCGTGTTCCTCTGGGGCCCCGTCCAGGAGCGGGCCAACGCCCTGCGGCGCACGGGCCAGCTCTCGGAGGTGCAGGCGCTGATCGATGCCGGGATCGAGGTCACCGAACAGCAGATCGCGCGCATCACGCTGCCCCGGCGCTTCTCGGTGCCCATGCGGGAGATGTTCCAGTTGCAGCCGCGCTTCAACCGGCGGCAGGGCCGGCGCGCGTCCGTGGTGCTGGAGCACCGGCGCTTCCGCGCCGCTTATGACCTGCTCGTGCTCCGTGCGGAACTGGGCGACGTGCCGGCAGAACTGGTCGATTGGTGGACGCGCATCCAGACCCTGCCACCCGAGGAGCAGCGCCGCGAGTTCCATGGCGGTCGCGGTGGCGGCCGTGAGCCGCACCGGTCACGGTCCGCCGAACAGTCCGCCTGAGGCCGTCGGCGGTGCCGGCCTCCCTCTGGATTCCCGCCTACGTTGGCGTGGGCAGCAACCTGGACGATCCGGAGGCGCAGGTCCGGTCCGCACTCGAGTCGCTGGCCAGGATTCCGGAAACCCGCCGGATCGCCTGGTCGTCGTGCTGGCGCAACCCGCCCTTCGGGCCGGAGCCGCAGCCCGATTTCGTCAACGCGGTGGCGGGTCTCCTCACCCTGCTGGCGCCGGACCGGCTGCTGGACGAGTTGCTGGCCATCGAGCGCCGGCAGGGCAGGGATCGCAGCGACGGCGTGCGGTGGGGGCCCCGTCGCATCGATCTGGACCTGCTCGTCCACGGTGCCACGGTGATGGACACCGACGCCCTGGTCTTGCCGCATCCGGGCATCGCGGCGCGAAATTTTGTATTGTTCCCGCTGCTGGAGATTGCGCCGGGCCTGCACGTGCCGGGACTCGGTCCGGTGTGGCGCCTCGCTGCAGCCCTGAACCAAGAAGAACAACAGGCCGACACCAATAACGCATGGGCAATTCCCGTTACATCGCCATCGAAGGCCCCATAGGGGTCGGCAAGACCAGCCTCGCCCGCCGGCTGGCCGACGAGCTGGAGGGCGAACTGCTGCTGGAGCAGCCGGAGGCCAATCCGTTCCTCGAGAGGTTCTACCGGGACCCGCGGGGCGCGTCGCTGCCGACGCAGCTCTTCTTCCTCTTCCAGCGGGTCCAGCAGATCGAGCAGCTGCGGCAGACGGACATCTTCGCCGAGACCCGTATCTCGGACTTCCTGATCAACAAGGACCGGCTGTTCGCCGAGATCAACCTGGACCGGGCGGAGCTCGACCTGTACGACAAGGTGGCCGAGTCCCTCGCCTTCGAGGCGCCGGCCCCCGACCTGGTCGTGTACCTCCAGGCGCCCGTGGACACCCTCCTGTTCCGGATC
Organism: uncultured Chromatiaceae bacterium; assembly: GCA_964613445.1. Classification (GTDB taxonomy): domain Bacteria; phylum Pseudomonadota; class Gammaproteobacteria; order Steroidobacterales; genus SHZI01. The sequence goes on from CAZTGY010000003.1 coordinate 1,822, forward strand.
GCCCGGCGGGGCATCGAGTTCGAGCAGCGCATCGGGCGCCGCTACCTGGAACGGCTGGCCGAGGCCTACGCCCGGTACTTCCACGATTACGACGCCGCGCCGCTGCTCATCGTGAATGCGGCGGTGATCGACCCGGTCCATAATGACGCGCACTTTGGCCTGCTGCTGGAGCAGATCGCACGGATCCGCAGCGGCCGGCATTTCTTCAATCCGCTGACCTCGGCGTTCGCGTAGGCACCATGTACAAGCAACTCCAGCAACGGGACCTGCCGGAAGCGCCGGTCAACATCTCGACCCTCCGGACCATGAAGGCGGCGGGGGAGCCGATCGCCTGCCTGACGGCCTATGACGCCAGCTTCGCCATGCTGGTGGACCGTGCCGGGGCGGACCTGGTGCTCGTCGGAGACTCGGTGGGGATGGTCGTCCAGGGGCATGACACGACCGTGCCGGTGACCGTGCAGGACATCATCTACCACTCGCGGATCGTGCGGCGCGGCCTCGGCCGGGCCTTCCTGGTGGCCGACATGCCGTTCATGAGCTACACCAATCCGTCCCAGGCGCTGGACAATGCCGTCCGCCTGATGCAGGAGGGCGCGGCGATGATGGTAAAGCTCGAGGGCGGCGCCAGCCAGGTGAAGATCGTCGAGCACCTGGCGGGCCACGACATCCCCGTTTGCGCCCACCTGGGCCTGCGGCCGCAGTCCGTCCACAAGATCGGCGGCTTCAAGGTCCAGGGCCGCGACCAGGCCCAGGCGGAGCAGATGCTCGAGGACGCCGTCGCGCTGGAGCAGGCGGGCGCGGACATCCTGCTGCTCGAATGCGTGCCGAACGAGCTCGGGCAGGCCGTGCGGGACGCGGTCACGGTGCCGGTCATCGGCATCGGCGCCGGTCCCGGCGTCGATGGCCAGATACTCGTCCTCTACGACATGCTCGGGATCACGCAGGGGCGCATGCCCCGGTTCGTGCGCAACTTCATGCAGGGCAGTGCTTCGCCGCTCGAGGCGCTCCAGGCCTACGTCGCCGCCGTGAAGGACCGCAGCTACCCCGCACCCGAACACTGCTTTTCCTGAACTTGAAGACGGTACGCACGATTGCGAGCCTGCGCGAGAATCTCCGCGGCTGGCGGGGATTCGACGAAACGGTCGCGCTGGTGCCGACCATGGGCAACCTCCACGCGGGACACCTGAGCCTGGTGGATGCCGCCCGCAAGCTGGCCGACCGCGTCGTCGTCTCCATCTTCGTCAATCCAACGCAGTTCGGGCCCGGCGAGGACTTCGCCGCCTACCCGCGCACGCTCGACAAGGACCGGCGCCAGCTGACGCGGGCCAACGTGGACATCCTCTTCGCTCCTCCCGTGGAGGAGATCTACCCCGACCGGGAACGGCCCGGCACCGTCGTTTCCGTCCCCGGGCTGTCGGGCATCCTGTGCGGCCAATTCCGGCCGGGACACTTCGACGGCGTCGCCTCGGTCGTCACCCGGCTGTTCAACATCGTCCAGCCGGACAGCGCCGTGTTCGGCCAGAAGGATTACCAGCAGCTGCTGGTGATCCGCCGCCTGCAGGCCGATCTCCACTTGCCGGTGAAGATCGTCGCCGCCCCGACAGCCCGTGAGCCCGACGGGCTCGCGCTCAGTTCGCGCAACCAGTACCTGGATGACGCGCAGCGGGCCACGGCGCCCGGCCTGCACCGGGCGCTCGCTGACTGCGCCGAGGCGCTGCGCCGGGGCAGCCGCGAGTTCGAGGTGCTCGAATCGCGCGGCATGGCCGGGCTGGTTGCCGCAGGATTCAGGCCGGACTACTTCACGATCCGCAATGCCGCGGACCTGGGTACGCCGGCGGCGACGACCCGCAACCTGGCGGTGCTTGCCGCCGGCCATCTCGGCCGTGCGCGACTGATCGACAATCTGCTGGTGGACCTGACATAGGCCTCACCCGCTGCGGTTAGCGTGCTGCTCCCGTGCCCAGGCGACGTGCTCCCGCACGAGCTCGGACGGGTGGTCGGCCCGAGACTCCAGCGCCCTGATGACGCCGGCCGACGCCGGCGCATTGCCCAGGGCCACCGCGATGTTCCGCAGCCAGCCCGGGTAACCGGGCCGGCGCAACGCGCTGCCGGCGGTGCGCAGGGACCACTCCTGCTCGGACCAGGCGAAGAGGTCGGTGAGGCGCGCGGCATCGAGGCCGTGCCGGGGCGCGAAGTCCGGCTCCGTGGTCGGGCGGGCGTAGCGGTTCCAGGGGCACACGAGCTGGCAGTCGTCGCAGCCGAAGATGCGGTTGCCCATGGCCTTGCGGAATTCGACCGGTATCGGGCCCCGCGACTCGATCGTGAAGTAGGAGATGCAGCGCCGGGCATCCAGCAGGTAGGGCGCGACGATGGCGCCGGTAGGGCACACCTCCAGGCACGCCCGGCAGCTGCCGCAGTGATCGGTTACCGGCTCATCGGGCGGCAAGGGCAGGTCCGTGTAGATCTCGCCCAGCAGGAACCAGGAGCCCGCCTGCCGGTTGATGAGGTTGGTGTGCTTGCCCTGCCAGCCCAGTCCCGCGGCCGCGGCAAGCGGCTTCTCGAGCACCGGGGCGCTGTCGACGAAGACCCGGTAGCCGTGCGGCGCGCCAGCCTCGCGGATCCGTTCGGCCAGTTGCCTCAGGCGCCGGCGCAGGAGCTTGTGGTAGTCGCGGCCGAGCGCGTACCGCGCGATGTAGGCCAGCCCGCCATCCTCAAGGATGCGGTTCGCTGGCGCCGCCATGGCCGGGAGGTAGTCCATGCGGGCCGAGATGACCCGGACCGTCCCGGGCAGGAGCTCGTCCGGCCGGGTTCGCTTGCGGCCGTGGCGCGTCATGTAGGTGAGCTCGCCGTGCAGGCCCCGGGCAACCCAGTCGTCCAGTCGTGCTTCGGCGTCGTCGAGCGACAGGCCGGCAACACCGACCTGCTGGAAGCCGAGGTCGGCGCCCCAGCTCCTGATTTGCTCCAGCAGCTGCCTGAAGTCCATGCCGAACTCTGCGCCGGGCCGTGGAGGGGCGATCAGTATAATCACCCGCATGTCTGAAGCAGCGACCGGTGTCTGGACTCCCGAGGCCGTGCGGGCCCTCGACGGAACCGCCACGAGCGCCTTCGGGATCTCCGGCTACGAACTCATGGGCCGCGCCGCCGAAGCCGTGTGCGCCGCTGCCGTCGAACGCTGGCCGGACGCCCGTCGCTGGGTGGTCCTGTGCGGTGCCGGGAACAACGGCGGCGATGGCTATGTGATCGCGCGCCTGGCGCGGCTAGCCGGCCGCGCCGTGCAGGTCTGCGCACTCGCCGATCCCGGCCAGCTGACGGGCGATGCCGCGGCGGCCTGGCGGGACTTCGTTGCGGCGGGCGGGGCGACGGTACCCTTCGCGCCGGCGCTGCTCGCCGATGCCGGCCTGGTGGTGGACGCCCTCCTGGGGACCGGTCTCGCGCGCCCGGTCACGGGTGAGCTCCGCGCGACGATCGAGGCGGTCAACGCGGCACAACGCCCCGTCGTCGCCGTCGACATTCCCTCGGGCCTCGATGCCACCACCGGCCTGCCATGCGGGGCCGCTGTCCGGGCGGACCTGACCGTGACCTTCGTGGGCCGCAAGCTGGGCCTGTATCTCGGCGAGGGCCCGGCCCACGCGGGGATCGTGGAGTTCTCGGACCTCGGCATTCCCCCAGCCGTCGTCGAGCGCGCCGGCCTGGCCGGACAGGCCCGGCTGCGACTGTTCACCGCCGGCGAATTGCCCCGCCTCCTGCCGCGCCGGACGGCCACCGCGCACAAGGGCAATTTCGGCCACGTGCTCATCGTCGGCGGCAATCACGGGATGAGCGGCGCTGTCCGGCTGGCGGGGGAGGCGGCGCTGCGCGCGGGTGCCGGCCTCGTCAGTGTCGCGACCCGGCCTGCCCATGCGGCGCTGCTGCCGCTGGCGCGTCCGGAACTGATGTGCCATGGCGTCGCCGATGCCGCGGAGCTTGCGCCGCTGCTGGCCCGCGCGACGGTCGTGGCCGTGGGGCCGGGGCTGGGCCAGGACGACTGGGCGCGGGAACTGCTGGCGGCCACGCTCGCCACCGGGTTGCCGCTGGTCGTCGACGCGGACGGCCTGAACCTGCTGGCGGCCGGCCACCGGGCGCGCGGCAACTGGGTGCTCACGCCCCATCCCGGCGAGGCTGCGCGCCTGCTCGACGCGACGTCCGCGGCAATCCAGCGGGACCGGCTGGGCGCCCTGCAGTCGCTCCGGCAGCGCTGGGGCGGCACGATCGTTCTCAAGGGCAGCCGGACGCTCGTGGGCGGCGATGCCGGGCCGCCCTGGGTCATTCCCACCGGCAATCCCGGGATGGCGACCGCGGGAATGGGCGATGCCCTGACCGGCGTCACGGCCGGGCTGCTGGCGCAGGCGGGAACGGCAGTCCCCGCGGCAGACATCGCGGCGGCCGCGGCCTTCGTGCACGGCGCGGCCGGCGATGCGGCGGCCAGCGGCGGCCAGCGGGGCATCATCGCGAGCGACCTCATCGGGCAGTTGCGGCCATGGCTGAATCCCTAGCGGACCCGCCCGCCCGGTCCATCACCTGGCTCCTGCCGGATCCCGCGGCGACCGCGCAGTTTGGCCGCGCCCTGGCGAAAAGCCTGCCCGGCAGATCGGCCGCACCGCTCGTCCTGTACTTCGAGGGCGAGCTGGGGGCCGGCAAGACGTCCCTGATCCGTCACCTGCTGGCGAGCCTGGGTCACGAGGGACGCGTGCCCAGCCCCACGTACACGCTCGTCGAGCCCTATGCACTCGAGCGCCATCGCGTGCTGCACGTGGACCTGTACCGGTTGCGGGATCCCGCCGAGCTGGACGATCTAGGGCTGGCGGATGACCTTGCCGCCGGCGACGGGCAGGGGCGGACCAGCCTGCTGCTGGCGGAGTGGCCGAGCCGGGGAGCGGACCGCCTGCCGGGGCCGGACCTCGTCCTCGATCTGGCGATCCGGGGCGATGGCCGGGAAGTTCGTCTGACCCCGCGCACGACGGCCGGATCTGGCGTCCTTCGCGAGATGCAGCGGGGCCTGCCGGGCGGTTTCTGATCAACGCGGCAGGTAGTCCACCTATCTGCCTATTTCATATGAGAAAACTATTCCGGTAGCGGGCTGGATTAAGTATACTTCCGCCCGCCAAAGGGATTTTTGGGGGCAGGGGCGTTGGTCTGGCGCGGATCTTTCTGGCGCGGATGGGCCTGGCACGGAGGCGCCACTCGCGGGCCGGCAGCCCGGTACCGGGTCGCCTGCGTGCTCGGCGGGATCCTCGCCGCGGGGAACCTGGCCGCCGCGCCAGTCCGCCTCCAGGTCCAGTCGATCGCCATCGACGCGGAGGGATCCACCACCCTCGTCGATCTGCGGCTCACCCGTGACGCCCAGTTCAACCTCTTCACGCTCACCAGCCCCGACCGGGTCGTCATCGATATCTCGTCGGCCGCGCTGGGGCCCTCGGCATTGCCCCTGCCCGTTGCCGCGGGCGCGATCCGGCAGATTCGTGTAGCCCATCGCCCGGGCGGCAACCTGCGCATCGTCTTTGACGTGACCGAAGCAATGCGCCCCTCGGCCAGGGCGGCCGCGGGTGGGCAGGCGCCGCACCTGGCCATCGAAATGCGCCCGGTCACCGTGCTGGCGGCAGCGCCTGCCGCCGGTCCGACGCCGGCACCAGCGCTGGCGCCGGCGCCAATACCGGAACCACCGGCCCCGTTGATCCGCCCGCCAACCCCGACCCCAACCCCTACGGTGGTGGTGGTCGTGGATGCCGGGCACGGCGGCCATGATCCGGGCGCCCACGGGCCCTCCGGCGTCCGGGAGAAGGACGTCACCCTGGCCATCAGCCGCCGCCTCGTGGCCCTGCTGAACGAGGAGCCCGGCATGCGCGGCGTCCTCACCCGCAGTGACGACCGCTTCCTCGGCTTGCGGGAGCGCATGGAGAGGGCACGCGGTGCCAACGCCAGCCTGTTCATCTCGATTCACGCCGATGCGGCCTACAACCGCAGCGCGCAGGGGTCCACCGTGTACGTGCTCTCGGAGAAGGCGGCCAGCGACGAGGCTTCCCGCCGCCTGGCCGCCCGCGAGAACGCCGCCCTGATCGGCGGCGTGGAACTGGGCGACAAGGATCCCGTGCTCGCTTCGGTGCTCATGGACCTGTCCCAGAATGCATCCATCAGCTCGAGCATTGCGGTCGGTGATGCGATCCTGATGAACATGGACCGGCTCGGCCGCCTGCATCGGCGCACCGTGCAGCAGGCCCCGTTCATGGTCCTGAAATCACCCGACGTTCCCTCCGTGCTGGTGGAGACCGCCTACATCTCGAACCCGACCGATGAGCGCAACCTTAGGTCCGCGTCCCACCAGCAGGCCCTGGCCAGCGCCATCCTCGACGGCGTCCGGAAGTATTTCGCCGCGAACCCGCCGGGCAATGCCATCAGCCCGGGCATCACCACGGCCTCGGCGGAGGCGGGGTCCGGGGCCGTGCCCCGCGCGGGTGTTGAGCGTCCGCAGCAACACGTCATCCGGCGGGGGGACACCCTGTCCGGGGTGGCGAGCCTCTACCGCGTCAGCATCAGCAGCCTGCGGGCCGAGAATCGCCTGCGATCGGACACGGTCCGGGTCGGCCAGAAGCTGCGGATTCCCCGCGAAACCAGCTGACGCCCGGTGGCCCGCGCGCCGCGTCCCTGGCCGCTGGCGGCGGGTTGCATAGGCAAGAGGCCGCGCATTTGAAAGAATGCGGCCATGCCGATCCGCCAGTTGCCAGCGCATCTCGTCAACCAGATCGCTGCGGGCGAGGTCGTCGAGCGCCCCGCGTCGGTCGTGAAGGAGCTGCTCGAGAACAGCCTCGATGCGGGGGCCACGCGGGTGGAGCTCGAGCTCGAGGAAGCCGGCATCCGCCTCTGCCGCATCCGGGACAACGGCGGCGGAATCCCCCGGGACGAGCTGCCCGTCGCCCTCGCGCGCCACGCCACGAGCAAGATCGGCAGCCTGGAGGACCTCGAGCAGGTGGCAACCCTGGGATTCCGTGGCGAGGCATTGCCCAGCATTGCGTCGGTCTCGCGCCTGACGCTCATCTCGCGGCACCGGGACGCCGCCAGCGGCTACTCCGTGACCGGCGACGAGGGCGGGCCCGCGCCGGCGGCGCCGGCGGCCCATCCACCGGGAACCACCGTGGAGGTGCGGGACCTGTTCTTCAATACCCCGGCGCGGCGGCGCTTCCTCCGGAGCGAGCGAACCGAGTTCGCCCACGTGCGCGCCACCATCGAGAGCATCGCCCTGTCCAGGGGCTCGGTCGCCGTGCGGGTCGAGCACAATGAGCGCGTCGTGCTGGACCTGCCGGCGGCACAGTCCGACGCGGACCTCGCCGTGCGCATCGGCAGGATCTGCGGCGAGGAGTTCATCCGCAATGCCGTCCACCTGGAGAGGGGCGCCGCCGGGTTTGCGCTGCGTGGCTGGATCGTGCGGCCGACCCACGCACGGAGCCAGCCCGACCTGCAACACGTCTTCCTGAACGGCCGCGCCATTCGCGACAAGGTCCTGGCGGGCGCTATCCGGGCGGCGTACCGGGATGTGCTGTACCGGGATCGCTGGCCGGCCTATGTCCTCTACCTGGATATGGATCCGGCCTGGGTGGACGTGAACGCCCACCCGGCGAAGCATGAAGTGCGGTTCCGCGACCCCGGCAACGTCCGTGACTTCGTCCGCCGGGCCGTGGAGGACGCCCTGGCGGGGCAGGGCGCCGCCGGCGCCGCACCCGGGGGCGAGCCTGCAGTGCCGGCCGACGGCGCGGTCACGGCGTCGCTGGCCCTTGGCATCCCCGGCGATCGCGGGGCCACCCCCCCGACGCCGGGCCAGGTGTGCGATGCCGGTCCGGATTACCGGGTCGCGGAAGGCACGCCGGAGCCAGCGCCCGGCACGCCGGCCCTCGGCTTCGCCATCGCGCAGCTGCACGGCATCTACATCCTGGCCGAGACGGCTGCGGGACTGGTGGTCGTGGACGCTCACGCGGCCCACGAGCGCATCACCTACGAGCGGTTGAAGGCTTCCATCCGGCAGTCGTCCGTCCAGTCCCAGGCGCTGCTCCTGCCCGAGTCCCTGCCGGTGACCGAGGCGGAGGCGGAGCGAGCCGCGCACCACGCCGGGCTGCTGGAGCGCTGCGGGTTCGACCTGCGGCGCACCGGCGCAGACCGCCTCACCCTGCGCGCCGTGCCGGCGGTGCTCGCGGGCGACGATGCGGTGTCGCTGGTGCGCGGGCTGGTGGCCAGGCTGCACGACGACATCACCTTCGATGAGCTCCTGGGCCTGCTCGACCGGTGCCTCGCGGACGTGGCCTGCCATGCCTCGATCCGTGCGAATCGCCGCCTCAGCATCGAGGAGATGAACAGCCTGCTGCGCGACATGGAGCGCACGCCGCGCAGCGAGCAGTGCAATCACGGCCGGCGCACCCGGGTGGCCCTGTCGCTGCCGGAGCTCGATCGGCTCTTCGCCCGCGGCCGCTGAGTCGCGATCGGCATGCCGGAGGTGCCAGTGGACGTCGCGGTGTGCCTCATGGGCCCAACGGCCACCGGCAAGACCGACCTGGCCCTGGCGCTGGCCGACCGGCTGCCACTAGGCCTGATCAGCGTGGACTCCGCCATGGTCTACCGGCACCTGGACATCGGCAGCGGCAAGCCCCCGCGGGACGTGCTGGAGCGCCATCCCCACCGGCTGATCGACATCCGGGAGCCCTGGGAACAGTATTCGGCGGGCGACTTTGCCAGCGACGCGGCCCGGGCGGTCCGCGATATCAGTGCCGCCGGCCGGCTACCGCTGCTGGTCGGCGGTACGTTCCTCTACTTCCGGAGTCTCGTGCACGGGCTTTCGGCACTGCCACCCGCCGATCCGGCGTTGCGGGCCGACCTCGACGCCCGGGCAGCCCGCGCGGGCTGGCCCGCCATGCACGCGGAGCTCGCGCGCTTCGATCCGGTCGCCGCCGCCCGGATCGGCGTGACGGACCGCCAGCGCATCCAGCGGGCCCTCGAGGTCTGTCTGCTGACCGGCGAGCCGATCTCGGCGCTACAGGGGCGCGCTCCGGCGGGGCGGGCGGGGCGGTTCTTCCGGGTCGCGCTCATGCCCCGGGACCGGCGGGAGCTCGCGGAGCGCATTGCGCGGCGCTTCCGGCTCATGGTGGAGCGCGGCTTCGTTGGCGAAGTGGAGCGGCTGCTGTCCCTGCCGGAGATGCACGCGGACCGGCCGGCACTGCGGGCGGTCGGTTACCGGCAGATCGCCCGCTTCGTGGGCGGCGCCTGCACGCGCGCCGAGGCCGAGGAGCAGGCCCTGGCGGCCACCCGGCAGCTGGCCAAGCGGCAGCTCACCTGGCTGCGCCGGGAGGAGTGCGATCTCTGGCTCGACATGGCAGCCGACGACCTGCCCGGAACCCTCGAACGGGCCGTTCGTGCCGCGCTTCCGCGGATGCAATATCAGCCCTGAGCGGCTAGAATGCGGCGGCGGCTTTAACGAAAAGAATAATCTCAGGAGTCCACGATGGCCAAAGGTCAGGTGCTGCAGGATCCCTTCTTGAACGCGCTTCGGAAGGAAAAGGTGCCTGTCTCCATCTATCTCGTGAACGGCATCAAGCTGCAGGGGACGGTCGAGTCCTTCGACCAGTTTGTCGTGCTGCTCAAGAACAGCGTCAGCCAGATGGTCTACAAGCACGCCATTTCCACGGTCGTCCCGTCGCGGGCGGTTCGTGTTCCGGATGGCGACGAAGAGGATGACGACTGATCATTCCTGCTGACCTGCTGACCCTCCGGTGGAGGCCTGCCGGGCGCATCGGGTCGGGTTCGGAGTACCTGCTTGTTTGACCGGCCCAGTCATGGCGAACTGGCCGTGCTCGTCCATGTCGGCGTCGGCCAGCCCCCGGGCCCCGACGCCCGGGCCGAGTTCAACGCCCTGGGCCTGTCCGCCGGGGCGGAGATTGCGGGGTCGCTGACGGCCACCCTTCGCCAGGTCAATCCGCGCTTCCTCATCGGGACCGGCAAGGTGGAGGAACTGCGCCAGCTGGTGCAGGACACCTGTGCGGAAATCGTCCTGATCGACCATCGCCTGAGCCCTGCCCAGCAGCGCAACCTCGAAAAGACGCTCGACCGGCGCGTGATCGACCGGACGGGACTGATCCTGGACATCTTCGCGCAGCGCGCGCGCAGCCACGAAGGCAAGCTGCAGGTCGAGCTGGCGCAGATGGAGCACCTTGCCACGCGGCTGGTCCGCGGCTGGACCCACCTGGAACGGCAGAAGGGTGGCATCGGCCTGCGCGGGCCTGGCGAGACCCAGCTGGAGACCGACCGGCGCCTCATCGGGGCCCGGATCCGCAGCCTGGGCGAGCGTCTGGGCCGCGTGTCGCAGCAGCGGCGCACGGCTGGCCAGAAGCGCCGCAAGGAGGAGGTCCCGACCGTCTCGCTGGTGGGCTACACCAACGCCGGCAAGTCCACGCTCTTCAACCTCCTGACCCGGGCCGGCGTGCTGGTAGCAGACCAGCTGTTTGCCACCCTCGATCCCACGCTGCGGCGTGTCACGCTGGCCGACGGCACGGGGATCGTGCTCGCCGACACCGTTGGCTTCATCCGGGACCTGCCCCACGAACTCGTTGCCGCATTTCGTTCCACCCTCGAGGAGACCCGGCATTCCCGCCTGCTGTTGCACGTCATCGACTCCTCGGATCCCGCTCACGAGGAGCGGATCCACGACGTGGTGAAAGTGCTGGAGGACATCGGGGCGGACCATTTGCCGCGGGTCCAGGTCTATAACAAGACTGATATACTCGGCGTTCCGCCGCGGGTGGATCGCGCAGAGACCGGCATGGCAACCCGCGTCTGGCTTTCGTCGCGCACGGGTGTTGGCGTTGACGCCCTGCTTGGGGTGATCGCCGAGTACCTGCACGTTGCGTTGCTCAGGTGCACGGTGGAGGTAGCAGCGGCCGAGGCCAGAGTGCGCGCCCGCCTCTACGAGATGGGCGCGGTCACGGCGGAGCGATTGCGGGATGATGGTGGCTGGGAACTCGATCTGGAGCTCGACCGGCGAGGCTTCGATGACCTCAACCGGCGCGAGCACCTGCGCGTGCTGTCCGGCCGGTTGCCGGAGCAGGCGCCGGCCCTGCCGGCAGTGGGTCACTGAGCGCCTTGCATCTGTAGCTTGCGCATCAACATGAAAGCCTGGGACTGAAGGCATGGCCTGGAACGAATCTGGCAACGGCAAGAATCCGTGGGACCGGGGGCGCAACGAAGGCCCGCCGGACCTGGACAAGATCGTCCGTGAGTGGCAGCAGCGGCTGAATGCATTCCTGCGGGGTGGCCGCGGCGGGCCGCGTGCGGCAGGGCCATCCGGCGGACAGTTCAACGGGCCGCTTCTGAGCCTCCTTGGCACCGTTGCGTTCGTGATCTGGATAGCAACCGGCGTCTACCGGGTCGATGCCGCCGAGCGCGGCGTCGTGACCCGGTTTGGTGCCTACCAGGAATCCACCGAGCCCGGCCTCCGCTGGCATCTCCCCTGGCCCATCGAGCGCGTCGAGCGGGTCAACATCAACGAAGTGGTTCCCTTCAAGCAGCAGACGCGGATGCTGACCGCCGACGAGAACATCGTGGTCGTCGACCTGGTGGTGCAGTATCGCCGCGCCGATCCCGTCAAGTTCCTGTTCAATGTGCGGGATCCGGAGGCTACCCTGCAGGACGTCAGCGAAAGCGCCATTCGGGAGGTGATCGGCAAGAACAAGCTGGACTTCGTCCTGCTCGAGGGCCGTACCGAGATCGCGGTCCTCACGGAGAAGCTCATCCAGCAGACTCTCGACGAGTACCAGACCGGCATGCTCGTTACCAAGGTCAACCTCCAGGATGCCAACTTCCCCAGCCAGGTGGAGGCGGCCGTGCAGGACGCCATCAAGGCGCGCGAAGACCGTGAGCGCCTCTCCTTCGAGGCCCAGGCCTATGCCAATGACGTGCTGCCCAGGGCCCGCGGCGAAGCGGTGCGCCGCCAGCAGGACTCCGAGGCCTATCGCGCCCGCGTCGTGGCCGATGCCCAGGGCGAAGCCTCGCGCTTCACGCAGCTCCTCAGTGAGTACAAGCAGGCGCCTGAGGTCATGCGCAAGCGGCTCTACCTCGATGCCATGGAAGACATCTACGCCAGCTCGAGCAAGGTGCTGATCGACTCCAACGACGGCAGCAAGATGATCTACCTGCCCATCGACAAGCTCCTCGAGAAGCGCCGCGAGCCGGCCGCCGCGGCCCCGAGCCAGGCCGTGCGGACCCCGGCCGCCAGCGCGGCAGCCGAGGCATCCACGGCAACCCGCGATCGCGAAGATCGCCGTACCCGGGAGGCCCGATGAACATTCGCGCACTCGCGCCGATCGGCCTGCTGTTGCTGGCCTGGATCGCCAGCCTGTCGGTCTTTACCGTCGACGAGCGGGAACTGGCCATCAAGTTCCGGCTGGGCAAGATCATCCAGACCGAGTTCGAGCCTGGGCTGCACTTCAAGATGCCGTTCATCAACAACGTCAGGAAGTTCCCGCGCCAGATCCTTACCCAGACCAACCCGCAGGAACTGTTCCTCACCTTCGAGAAGAAGAACCTGTTCGTGGACTTCTTCGTGAAGTGGCGGATCATCGACGTTGGTGCCTTCTACCGGGCGACCCGCGGCGACGAGGCCCTGGCGGCCCAGCGACTGATCGAAATCGTCAAGGATGGCGTCCGCAGCGAGTTTGCCAAGCGTACCGTGCCACAGGTGGTGACGGCTGAGCGGCGCGAACTGCTGGACAACATGCTGGCGAGCGCACGGAAGAACGCCCGCGAACTCGGCATGGAGGTCGTCGACGTCCGGGTCAAGCGCACCGAGTTCCCGGAACAGGTCAGCGACTCCGTATTCGACCGCATGCGCCAGGAGCGTGCGCGAACGGCCTCCGAGCTGCGTGCGCAGGGTGCCGAGGCCGCCGAGCAGATCCGGGCGGAAGCCGACCGGCAGCGCACCGTGACGCTCGCCGAGGCCTATCGCGAGGCCGAGAAGGTCAGGGGTGCCGGCGACGCCGAAGCGGCGCGTATCTATGCCGAGGCCTATCAGAAGGACCCCGAGTTCTTCTCCTTCTACCGCAGCATCCAGGCCTACCGGCGCTCGCTCGGCAAGGAGAATGACCTGCTGGTCCTCGACAAGGACAGCGATTTCTTCCGGTACATGCAGCGGCCGGATGGCGGGCGCTAGGACGGCAAGCTCGATCCAGGGACTTCGCCTGAACGCGGCGACGTTTCCGGGGCGGCCTGCTGTTGGCAGTGATGGACTGGAGTGATCTCCTCACCGGGCTGGCTCTCTATCTCATCCTGGAGGGGATCCTCCCCTTCCTGAGCCCGGAAGGCTGGCGGCGGAGCATGAGCATGATTGCGGGGCTGCCGAGCCGGCAGCTGCGCATCTTCGGGTTGGTGAGCATGCTGGCGGGCCTCGCGCTGCTGGTGCTCGTGCGGGGCGGAGCCTGACCGTGGGCAAGAACGTAATCGTCATCGGCACCCAGTGGGGTGACGAGGGCAAGGGCAAGATCGTGGACCTGCTGACCGAGCAGGCCCACGCGGTGATCCGCTTCCAGGGCGGGCACAATGCCGGTCACACGCTGATCATCAATGGCCAGAAGACGGTCCTGCACCTGATCCCGTCGGGGATCCTGCGGCCTGGAGTCGCCTGCGTGATCGGCAATGGCGTGGTGGTGCACGTTCCGTCCCTGCTGAAGGAAATCGACGGCCTCGAAGCGCGTGGCGTCGCCGTGGCGGAGCGCCTGCGCATCAGCGCGGCATGCCCCCTGATCCTGCCCACCCACATCGCCCTCGACCAGGCCCGGGAGCAGGCGCGGGGCCAGCGGGCGATCGGCACCACGGGTCGCGGCATCGGTCCTGCCTACGAGGACAAGGCCGGCCGGCGCTCGCTGCGCATGGCCGACCTGTTCGATGAGGGTAGCTTTGGCGAGCGGCTGGCCGAGGTGATGGAGCTGCACAATTTCATGCTCGAGCGCTACTACGCCGCTGCGCCGGTCAGCGTGGCGGCCACCCGTGACGAGTGGCTCGCCCACGCGGTCCGCATCCGCCCGATGATCGTCGATGCCGTGTCCTATCTCGACGAGCTCCGCCGGGGGGGCGCGCGCCTCATGTTCGAAGGCGCGCAGGGGGCGTTGCTCGACGTGGATCACGGGACCTATCCCTACGTCACGTCATCCAACACGTCAGCCGGCGCTGCGGCGACGGGTTCGGGCCTGGGGCCTGCGGTGTTCGACTACGTCCTCGGCGTCGTCAAGGCCTATGCCACGCGGGTCGGGGGCGGTCCGTTTCCCACCGAGCTCTTCGACGAGACGGGCGAGCGGCTCGCGCGGGTCGGGGTCGAGTTCGGCTCCACGACAGGGCGGCCTCGCCGTTGCGGCTGGTTCGATGCCGTGACGGTCCGCAGGGCAGTGGTCAACAGCAGCGTGACTGGCCTGTGCGTCACCAAGCTCGACGTGCTCGATGGCCTGCCGGTGGTGAAGGTCTGCACCAGCTATCGGCTGAACGGCCAGGTGACGGGAAATCCGCCGCTGCTGGTCGACCAGTACCAGCACGTCGAACCGGTCTACGAGGAGCTCCCGGGCTGGTCCGCCTCAACGCTGGGCATCCGCGCCCTGGACGGCCTGCCCGGCGAGGCGCGGCACTACCTGCGGCGGCTCGAAGCCATCGTCGGCGTGCCGGTGGACATGGTCTCCACCGGCGCCGATCGCGACCACAACATCATCCTCCGCCATCCGTTCGACTGACCGCAGGGAACCCGGCCCGATGCAAATCCCGCTGCAACCTGCGATTCCGCCAGCGGGAGCCGGCAGGGTGCGGGGCGGGACCCGGGTCCGGCTCGTCATCCTCGGCCTGGTGGCTGCCGTGATGCTCGGCGGCTGCGTGATCCGTGTGGCGTACAACCAGCTGGACTGGCTGGCCCTCTGGTACGTGGAGGATTACTTCGATCTCGACGCCGCCCAGGAAGCCCAGGCGCGGCAGATGATCGGCCGGACGATCACCTGGCACCGCCAGACCCAGCTGCCACGCTATGCCAGCCTGGTGCGCACGGTGCAGGCCGGCACCACGCCGCCCGTAGAACCTGCCTTCCTCGCCGACCGGTATGCCGAGGTCGTGGCGCTCTGGGACGACCTGCTGCGGCAGGTTGCGCCCGACTTTGCCGTTTTGCTCCAGTCGCTCAGTGACGAGCAGGTGGAGGAGCTCTTCGAGAACCTCGCGGACGAGAACCGGGAGCTGGAGGAGGATTACTCGGGCATCAGTCGCGAGGAACGCCGGGTGAAGCAGGACAAGGCCATCATCAGGGCATTCAGGCGCTTCACCGGCCGGCTGAGCCCTGACCAGGAAGTTCTCGTGCGCACGCACACGGCCCGGTTTCACGACCTGTCGGCGGACTGGCTGAAGCGCAGGGCGGCCTGGCAGGCGGAGTTTCGGGTGGTGATGGCTGGCAGGCGGGCCAACCCGCAGTTCGCAGAGCGCATCAAGGACCTCATGCTCCACCCGAACCAGTTCGACAGCCCGGGCTACCGCAAGCTGGTGCTCGAAAACCAGCAGGCCTCGTTCCGGCTGGTGGCAGCCGTTCTGGACAGCCTGTCGCCGAGGCAGTCCGAGCACCTGCGCAAACACCTCGCCACCTACGCCAGCGACTTCGACGCCCTCGTCCGTGAGACGGCCAGGCCAGACCCGCAACCAGGAGACACGCGAAGATGAAACCGCTTGAAATATTGCAGTGGGAGCGCCGCCGGAAGCTGCAGGTCCGCGAGGCTTTCCGTGCGGGCCTGGCGGCATTCGCCGCGTCGCCGGGCGACCCCGTGGCGTTCTACGGCGCCTGTGCTGACTACCTCGTGCCGGCCCAGCGCCGGCTGATCGACCAGGACATGCGCCTCGCGAACCTGATCGAAAGCCGGGTCCCGGCCAGCCAGTCGGAGGATCACGGGAAGATTGCCGCGCTGAAGGGGCGGCTCCAGGACAGTGATGTGGCGCTCCGCGCCTTCGAGGCCGGTACGCGGGACCTGCACCAGCAGGGCAGTGCGGCCCGGGCCCGCTTCGAGGCGGCCGCCGGGACGTACATAGACTTCGTGGTGAACGTGCTCGGCGCCCGCAGCCACTCACTCCGCCACCTGACTTCGACCCTGTTGAGCGAAGCAGACTGGGGCTACATCACCGGCATGACGCCCGAGCTCATTGCGGAGGAGGGTGAGCTGTTCGAGCGGGTCCGGGCCACTGCCCCCGCCGGAATTGATCCGGCCACGATATCGACGGAGCGGCCGGCAAAGCCGGCCTGACGGGCAAGCTGGCCTGACAGTGGTGCCGAGGAAAGGACTTGAACCTTCACGGGGTTGCCCCCACTGGCACCTGAAGCCAGCGCGTCTACCAATTCCGCCACCTCGGCGCGGTGGGACGGCTCAATAAGAGTGCGGCAATCTAATGGCAGGCTGTATGCTTGTCAACGCAATGAATCATTCAGCATCAGTCTTTCATGCGTAAGCGGCGCGGTCGCCGAGCATCACCAGCACTCTCGTCCGGGCCTGGCAATCCTTCTCCACCCTACCGGCATCCCGTCCCGGACCCGAACGCGCTGCTCGATGCGCTGAGGCAGCAGGGCGTCCCTCTCACCCTGCCGGCCCTGGCGTCGTCCCTGGGCATTGCCGGTGAGCGGCAGGTCGCCGACCTGCGCCGCCGCCTGCAGGCCCTGCGCACGGCCGGGCAGCTGCTCGTCAATCGCCGCGGCGAGTATTGCCTGAGCGACAAGCTCGACGTGGTGCCGGGCACGGTCACCGCCCACCGGGATGGCTTCGGCTTCCTCGTGCCGGACGATGGCTCGGACGACGTCTATCTCCCGCTGCCCGAGATGCGCTCCGTGCTGGACGGCGACCGCGTGGCCGTCCGCGTTGCCGGGCGCGGCCGTGGCGGCCGGCGTGCGGGCACCGTGGTGGAGATCCTCGCGCGCAGCCGCGAGAGCCTGGTGGGCCGCTATCACCGTGACCGGGACCTGGGCTGGGTCGTGGAATCCGGCCGGTCACCCCATCGATTCATCGTCACGGACCGCGATCGCGGCGGCGCCGAGCATGGCCAGCTGGTCAAGCTCGAGATCCTCGAGTACCCGGGGCCGGAGCATGAGGCCCGGGGCAAGGTGGTCGAGGTCCTCGGCGATCCGCGCGATCCCCGGGTCCTCACCAACGCTGCCATCGAGATGTTCCACATTCCGTCCCGCTGGCCGGAGCGCACGCTCGGTGACGCCCGTCTCATCGGGTCGGAAGTCGCCGTCGCCGACAAGCGCGGCCGCACCGACCTGCGCGACATGGCCCTGGTCACCATAGACGGCGAGGACGCCCGGGATTTCGACGATGCCGTGTTCGCGGAGCCGCTGGCCGACGGCTGGCGCCTGGTCGTCGCCATCGCCGACGTGTCCCACTACGTCCACAGCGGTGACACCATCGATGCGGAGGCCCGCCGGCGGGGCACGTCCGTGTACTTTCCGGACCGTGTGGTGCCCATGCTGCCCGAGGAACTGTCGAACGAGCTCTGTTCGCTGAAACCGGCGGTAGACCGGCTGTGCATGGTCTGCGACATGCGCATCGACGCCCGCGGCAACGTCAACGGCTCGACGTTCTACCGGGCCGTCATGCACTCCCGGGCGCGCCTGACGTACAACGCCGTCGACCGGTACCAGCGGGGCGAGGCGCCTGGCGGGGTTCCGGATGCGGCGAAGCCCGTCATCGCGAACCTGTATGGAGTCTATGCCTCGCTGCGCCAGGCTCGTGAGCGGCGTGGCGCCCTCGACCTCGACCTGCCCGAGATCAAGATCCAGCTGGATGCCGCCGGTGCCATCGCCGGCGTGGTGTCACGGCTCCGGAACGACGCTCACCGCCTGATCGAGGAATGCATGATCGCCGCCAACGTCGAGGCGGCCCGCTATCTGCGCCGGCACAAGCTCACCACGCTGTACCGCGTCCATGCCGGGCCCGAAGGCGACAAGCTGGAGGAGCTTCGCCTGCTGTTCCAGGGCCTCGGGATTCCAATCGCGGATACCGCCGGCACCAGGCCGAAGGAGATCAACCGGGTGCTCAGGCAGATCAGCGACCGGCCCGATTTCCCGATGCTCGCGACGGCCGTGCTCCGCAGCATGAAGCAGGCGGTCTACCAGCCGGCAAACAACGGCCATTTCGGACTGGCCCTGAACTGCTACGCGCACTTCACGTCCCCGATCCGCCGCTATCCGGATCTCCTGGTGCATCGGGGCATCGGCCATCTTCTCGACGGCGGCAAGCCGGCGGCGTTTCCCGTCGACGTCGCGGCAGCCGAGCAGCTGGGCACCATCACGTCGGTCCAGGAACGGCGGGCCGACGAGGCCACCCGCTACGTCGAGGCCCGGTGCAAATGCCTCTTCATGCAGGAGCACGTCGGCGCCACGCTGGACGGCGTGATCACGGGCGTCACGCACTTTGGCCTGTTCGTGATGCTCCGCGACGTGCTCGTTGACGGGCTGCTTCACGTCACGAGCCTGCCCAGCGACTACTACCACCTGGAGGCCGGCGGCCGCGGGCTCAAGGGCGAGCGGACCGGCCGCGCGTTCCGGCTCGGCGACGACGTGCGGGTGCGAGTCGTGCGGGTTGACCCGGACGACGCGAAGATCGACCTGATGCTCGATGGCAGCAATGACGGCCAGCCCGGTGGCCAGCGTCCGGGGCGCCAGAAGGGCCAGGGCCACCCCGGGGCGCGCCGGCGCCGGCGATAGACCTGCCCATGAACCAGCGGCTGGTCTACGGGATCCACCCGGTGCGGCAGCTCCTGCTCGCGCGGCCCGAGGCCGTGGAGCGCCTGTACCTGCAGTCCGACCTGGGTGAGGAGCGCCGGGCGCGGCTCGCGGACGTCCTGCAGAAGGCTCCGCGCGTCACCAGCGTATCGGCCGACGAGCTGGAGAGGCTCACGGGGACGACCAAGCACCAGGGCGTTGCCGCCCTGGCGGCCGAGGCGGGACCGTTGTCGGAAGCCGCCGCCCGGGACCTGCTCGCCCGCGTCGACAAGCCCCTGGTGCTCGTGCTGGACGGTGTCCAGGACCCCCGCAATTTCGGCGCGTGCCTGCGAACGGCGGATGCGGCCGGGGCCCACCTGGTCGTGGTGGCCCGGCACCGGAACGTGGATGTCACCCCCGTCGTCAGCAAGGTGGCCGCCGGGGCGGCAGAAGCCGTGCCGATCGTGCAGGCCAGCAACCTGGTGCGCTTCCTCGAAACGCTGAAGGCCCAGGGCCTCTGGATCGTCGGCACCGACGATGCCGCCGGCACGTCCCTCTACGACGTGGACCTGACCACCGGCATTGCCCTGGTGCTCGGGGCGGAGGGGGAGGGCCTGCGGCGCCTGACGAGCGAGCGCTGTGACCACCGGGTGAGCCTGCCGATGCACGGCACGGTGAGCAGCCTGAACGTGGCCGTGGCGGCCGGCATCTGCCTGTACGAGTGCCTGCGGCAGCGTTCGGCCCGGGCTCTGGCCCCTCAACCGACCCATGGACCCGCCGGGGGCCGGTTGCCGGGGACCCGCCCCGTCCGGTAGCATGCGCGTCCCGCAGCCGGGGCTTGCCCCGCCCGCGGCCCTTGCCACACCAACCGGCCCGGCTCCCGGACGCCCCGTCCAGGCCTGGCAACCGGGGTGGGTGGCTGTAATCCACAAGGAGTATCGATATGCGTCATTACGAGATCGTCTTTCTCGTCCATCCCGACCAGAGCGAGCAGGTCCCGGCCATGGTCGAGCGCTACCGCGCCATGATCACGACTGGCGGTGGCCAGGTTCACCGCCTCGAGGACTGGGGCCGGCGCCAGCTGGCGCACTCCATCAACAAGGTCCACAAGGCCCACTACGTCCTGATGAACGTGGAGTGCGATCAGGCCACCCTGACGGAGCTCGTTGGCGCGTTCCGCTTCAGCGACGCGGTCTTGCGGCACCTGGTCATGGGCAGGGATGACGCCGTGAGCGAACCGTCGCCGTTGGTGAAGTCCGCAGACGATGGCAGTCGCCCGATCCTCGGACGGCCTGATGACGGGGGCGATGGTCCGGCCCGGGGCCGCGGCGACGACGGCGATGCGCCGGACGCCGACAGCGCGGCCACCTAGGACCGTTCAAGCCCGAATCCAGGCTTCACCGAATCGAGGACACACGAGTCATGAGCAAGTATTTTCGCCGCCGCAAGTTCTGCAAGTTCACCGCCGAGGGCGTCAAGGAGATCGACTACAAGGATCTCGAGACGCTCCGCGCCTACGTCACCGAAACCGGCAAGATCGTGCCGAGCCGGATCACGGGGACGAAGGCCCGTTACCAGCGGCAGCTGTCGACGGCGGTCAAGCGGGCCCGCTTCCTGGCCCTGCTGCCCTACACCGACAAGCATTGAGAAGCTGACGGCCCTCGGCTCCAGCAACCGGACGGCCAGGCCACTGGCGAAGGTCGGCCGCCCGTGAGCGCGTTTGCCCGTTGGCTGCGCGGGCACCGCCTGCCGCGCATAGCGACGGTCGTCCTCACGTTCCTGCTGCCCCTGACGAATGTCGTCAGCGCGGCGGTCGTCGTCATGACGGCCCGGGCTGCCGGCTGGCGCAGCGCCGCCCTGGACGTCGCGGTGGCGCTGCTGATCCTCGGTGCCCTCGCGATGCTCACGAACGGCGAGGGCGGCGCTCCCGCGCCCGGTCCGGCCGTGCTGGGCGCCGGGGCGCTGTGGGGCGGCGGGCTCCTGGGTGGAGTCCTGCTCCGGCGCTTCGGCTCCGTGGACCTGGCCCTGCAGTCGCTGGTGCTTGCCGCCCTGGCCGGCGTGGCCCTGGCCGGCCTGGTCATTCCGGACGCCCGGGCCCATTGGCAGCCGGTGCTGCAGGCCCTGATCCAGGCCGCGGGGCTGCCCCAGGTGGATGGCTTGCCACCGGGCTGGCTGGGAACTGTCGCGGAACTGATGCACGGCGTCATTGGTGCCAGCCTGCTGTCCACGCTGATACTCGCCCTGATGCTCGGCCTGTGGTTCGACAGGGACAGCGACGGTGGCGACTGGCGCCGGAAGTTCCTGGAATTGCGGCTGGGGCGGGTGCTGTCGCTGGCGACCGCCGTCGCGCTGGCCCTGCTCGCTGGCGGCTTCGTCAGCCTGGGCGGCGGCCTCCTGCTGGTCCTCGGTACCGGCTTTGCTGCCCAAGGGCTGGCCATCGCCCACTGGACGGCAGAGGAGTGGCGCTGGCCGCGCATCTGGCCCCTGGTGCTCTACGCGCCGCTGCTCCTCGGGGCACCGTGGGCGGGCCTGCTGCTGCTGGCGCTGGCCCTGGCGGGCCTCGTCGACAACGGGCTTGCCCTGCGCCGGCGACGGACGAATGTGGTTTAATACGCGGCCCTGTCCGCGGGTCGGCGGGGCGCCAGCCTTCAATTAAAGACGCAACCCAGAGATCGTAACCATGGACGTGATTCTCCTCGAAAAGGTCGAAAACCTCGGCAACATCGGCGACCGTGTCAAGGTCCGCTCGGGCTATGGCCGCAACTTCCTGCTCCCCCGTGGCAAGGCCACGCTGGCGACGCCGGCCAACGTCGCCGTGTTCGAGGCACGTCGCGCCGAATTCGAGAAGAAGGAGGCGGCCGAGCTCGAGGCTGCCCGGCAGCGGGCTGCCAGTGCCAGCAAGCTGAACCTGCGCCTGTCCGCCAAGGCGGGCACCGAGGGCAAGCTGTTCGGTTCGCTGGGCACTGCTGACATCGCTGAGGCCTGCACGGCTGCCGGCGTTCCAGTGAAGCGCAGCGAGATCCGGCTGCCGGACGGCCCGATTCGCACCCTCGGCGAGCATTCGATCGAACTCCACCTGCACAGTGACGTAAACGCCGTCATCAGGATCATGGTGGTGGGCGAGGACGACGGCGGCCAGGCCGCATAGGCCCGACCAGGAGCAGTCTGGCCATGGCAATCCCCGGGCCGCGACGCGACGCCGGGTCGCTTGCCGACGTGCCCGCGCCGCCAAGTTCCAACCAGGCCGAGCAGGCCCTGCTTGGCGGCCTGATGCTCGACAACAGCAGCTGGGACCGCATCGCAGACCTGGTTGCGGCGCCGGACTTCTTCCGTCCCGACCATCGCCTGATCTTCAGCGCCATCGAGGGCCTGGCCGAACGCTCCCAGCCCGCTGATCCCGTCACCCTCGGCGAGTACCTCGCCTCCCGGGGCGAGCTCGCGGACGCGGGCGGCGCCGCCTATCTGGGCGACCTGGTCACTGATACGCCCAGCGCAGCCAATGTCACCTACTACGCGCGCATCATCCGCGAGCGGGCCCTCCTGCGCCGGCTCATCGAGGTTGGCAACGACATCGCCTCATCGGCCTATCGGCCCGAGGGGCGGCCGATCGCCGAGCTGGTCGACGAAGCTGAACGCCGCGTGTTCGAGATCGCCGAGCGGGGCCAGCGCCGCGGCTCCGGTTTCATCCGGCTCAACGAGGTTCTGAAGTCCACCATCGATCGCCTCGATTCCCTGCACCAGTCGCAGGGGGCGCTCACCGGCCTGCCGACCGGTTTCACGCGACTCGACGAGTACACCTCGGGTCTGCAGGGCGGCGACCTCATCATCATTGCGGGCCGCCCGTCGATGGGCAAGACCACGCTCGCGTTGAACATTGCGGAGAACGCCGCGCTGGGCGCGGGCAAGTCCGCCGCCGTGTTCAGCATGGAGATGTCCGTCGAGCAACTGGCCTTCCGCATGGTCGCGTCCCTTGGGCGCGTCGACCAGTCGCACCTGCGTAACGGGCGCTTCGGCGACGATGACTGGCCGCGGATTCATGGCGCCATCCAGCAGATGGCCGAGGCCCCGATCTACATCGACGACACGCCATCCATGACGCCGACCGAGGTCCGTGCGCGGGCGCGCCGCCTGCAGCGCGAGCGCGGCCTGGACCTGATCGTCGTTGACTACCTGCAGCTGATGCGGGTGGCCGGCACGGCGGAGAACCGGGCCACCGAGATCTCCGAGATCTCGCGGTCGCTGAAGGGCCTGGCGCGGGAACTGCGCGTGCCGGTGATCGCGCTGTCCCAGCTCAATCGCAGCGTCGAGGCACGCACCGACAAGAAGCCCGTGATGTCGGATCTCCGCGAGTCCGGCGCCATCGAGCAGGATGCCGACCTCATCCTGTTCATCTACCGCGACGAGGTCTACAACCACGACAGCCCGCGGAAGGGCATCGCCGACATCAACGT
>CAZTGY010000004.1:0-671 GCA_964613445.1 uncultured Chromatiaceae bacterium
CGTCGCCAGCCCGGCGCGAAGACCCCAAGAACTGGATCCATAAGACCGTGCCCCTGCGCCCGGTGTCCACACAGTCAAACCAGATTGCTTGAAAGGATTGAGTAATGGCGCGCCCGCACATTGAACCCCTCGTGGATCGGGACATGCCCTTCAGGAAAATGACCTTGCCGGGCTTCCCGAAGGGAATGCACTACAAGATGCTCAGCCTCGATCCGGATACGGGCGCCTGCTCGATGACGGTCCGGTTCGACGCCGGCTTCCGGCTCCCGCCAGGCATGAGCTATTCGGAGATGGAACTCTTCATCACTTCGGGCGCCGTCCACTTTGGTGGTGAGAAGTACGGGAAGGGCAACTTCTTCTTCGTGCCAGCCGGCGTTTCCATGCCGGCGATGTCGGTGCCCCGGGGCGCCGAGGGCCTCATGTTCTACAACTACGGGGAGCCGAGCTTCCTGGAGTCGGACGAGGATCACCCGCGTGCCCAGCGCGAGCAACTCGTGGTGGTCAATGCCTACGAGGGACTGCAGTGGATGGCGGCGGACTTCATCCGCCCGTCCGTGGCGCCGGGTTGCATGATCAAGATGCTCAGGTCGGATCCGCTGACCCACGCGCATTCGTTACTCTATTGCATGACGCCGAATTTCTGGCAGGACAACATCTCGTACCACGATTGC
>CAZTGY010000004.1:681-6082 GCA_964613445.1 uncultured Chromatiaceae bacterium
AGGAGAGTTACCACATCTACGGCACGTCCTCGATGATGCAATTTGGCAATCTGCCCACCGGCGGTTACTTCTGGCGCCCCGAATACATCAACCACGGCGCGTTCGCCAGCGAGCTCGGGGTGCTGGGCTTCGGCAGGACCGACAGCCAGCTGCACAACTACTTCCACTTCAATCCCTGGACGAGTCCTGACGACAACCGGCGGCGCGCCGCAGCCCAGTGGGCCCGGAACAAGCCAAACCTCTATCAGTGGGTGCGATCGACAGACGGGCACAATCACCCGCATGACTTCGAGTACCCGGGTTTCGACTATGTCGAGGGCGAGATGAAGGGCGGGCCGCTGCGCTAGCGGCGGTCGGTAGGCCCTAGACGAGCCCCCTGCGGGCAAGGCGGTCGATGGTCGCCGCCTGCAGGCCTTGCAGGTGGTCACGCGACGCGCCGGCTGCCGTTCCCAGTTCGTTGGGAGCGCGTCCGGTGAGCTGGCCATAGCTGGCAGCGAACGCCTGCAGCGGCAGACGGCTCAGCGTGTTCGACAGGCCGCCGCGCTGGCGGCGGTCCCGGAGCCCGGCAATATCGATGACCGCGTGAGCCGTCATGCTGGCCCCGCCCGGTGGGGCTTCGGCGACAATCCGTCCTTCGAAGTCCACGATCTTCGACATGCCAGTACTGGATCGCGCGGGCAGGCCGGTCCCGGGTACGCCAGCCGTATTCGCCGAGACCACATACGCAAGGTTCTCGGCGGCCCTGGCCTGGCGGGCGAGTTCCTTGGCCGTCGAGCGCGGACTGCCCATCTCGCTCGTCGAATGCACGAGTATCTCGGCGCCCCGCATTACGTGACACCGTGCGACCTCGGGGTAGAGGATTTCTTCCGACGCCACTGCGGCGATCGTGCCGATCTCGGTGTCCGCCACCGGATAGATGCCCTCCATGCCGTAGATTTGTAGATAGCGATCCCAGACGTCATAGGGACTCGGGGAGTACAGCGAGATCAGGCGCCGGTACCGAAGGACCACCTCACCCGCCGGACTCAGGACGAAACTGCACTGAAAGTACAGGTCGGGGAAATGAGGGTCCGCCTCGTAGGCATTTCCGGCCAGGAAGAATCCTCCCCGGCTGGCGATGGCTGCTAGTGCCGCATACTCCGGCCCGTCCATCTCGAGGCAGGCGAGATTGCGCCAGTCCGCGAAGGTTCCGCCGCCGGGTGCGCCGGTCAGCACGTATTCCGGCAATACCACCAGGCGCAGTGGAAGGCCATGGCTCTCCGTCAGTTGTGGCGCACTGGCAGTGAGGGCGGTGCCGATTGCCGAGATGTTGGCGGCCATCTGCGACCGGACGCGGGGGCGGTCGGCAAGCCCGGCCACAGCGTGAGTGGGCACCTGGAGCGCAAGAGCGAGATAGGGAGGTATGGTGGTCCGTGCCATGCTGCGGTCTGAGACGGACGTCAGTCGCCTGCCCGGGCTGCCTCCCGCCGGGATGCCCTGATCAACTGGTCGGTGGACATGGAATGGCGGCCATCCTCCCGGAGCTGCCTGTCCTCAATTCCAAGAAGGATCGGTTCCGCTCCCCGCCGATGGATGTTCACCTTGGCATTGAATGCATTCCTGCGCAGGCCGTGCTTGTCCTCGATGGCCAGCTTCCGGATCGAGAACGTCCCGTCGGCGCAGGCCTCGCCGGTCAGGTAGCACTTGATCGACTCGACTGCCTCACCCGACAACTCGAGGCCATTCAGCTGCGAAAGGCTGCCCTGGGCCTGCTCCACGAAGCCTATCGCGTCAAAGTCCGTGCCGCCGTCGAACCCTGGCTGGTGCGATTGTGCACGGAACTCGCCAACCAGGATCTGACCTGGCATCGCGTGCTCTATCATCCTCGCCAGCTCGATGGTCACGTCACCGACGACATCGCAGTAGATGGTCGGGTTGAGCCCTTCGGCGTGATTGAACTCGTAGCAGCTACCGACGTGGAAGCTCGTCCGCAGAAGGGGAACGGCCCGGCCATGCCCCTTCTGCCGGGCAATCGCATTATCGGCGAGTACCAGGTGCATGAAGTGGTAGAGGTTGGTATTTGCCTCGAGACCGGTGTCCTTGTTCCAGATGTAAAAGCCGTCACCCGTGCTCGAGCGGGCAAAATTCACCAGCATGCGTCGCCGGAGGAGCCGGCTGTGGGCTGCATTGATCGAGCACGACAGGCTGTTCAGCTGGTTCATCTGGTCGAATGGGCCGAGAAGGCCAAAGCCGACGATATCGAACAACGCGACCGCCCGGTTGCGCACGTAGCTCACGCTGTAGCGCTTCACCAGGCTCTCGATGGCTGCCGTCTCGGCCGGCGCTGTGGAGAGTGGCTGGCGAAGCCGCACGGAGATGGGCTCGACCCCCAGCAGGCGCGTCGCGTTGTGCATCTGCCTGGCAGAGAACTGCCGGGCCCCCGACAACAGGTGCATGATGAACTGGTGAGCGGGGGTCTCGGCCCGGGGGTCCGCCTCGGGTGGCTGAGCCCCGGCGCCGTAGCTGGCTACCGCATAGTGCGGCACGACGAGCAGCTGCACGCCATCCACGGTGGGAGACCAGGCCAGGACCAGGTTCTGCCCGAGGTCCCAGTGGGCATAGAACTGGCGATCGAGCTCCAGCAGGTTGCTGCGCTGGCGAATATCCAGGTCGAGCTCCGGACCGCGGAGGCCGTCGGGTGCCAGTGGGTCAGTGAGCATGGATGCGGGCGGCAAGCCCCAGGTTCCTTCCGTGGGCAGGGCGCTGGGTGCCTGCTTTGCCAGCCGGCATCCACTGACTTAGGATGCACGAGCCCTCATCGCCATTGCAATGGGCGCCATTGCATTGGCCCGACGACAGGTTTCGCATTTGCCCCCCTTGATGCCCAGCATAGCCGCCGAACTCCAGTCGATTGTAGGCGTCAACGGCTTTCTGGACGAATCGTCTGGCCTGGCTGGCTATTTGACCGAATGGCGGGGCCTTTATGAGGGCTCGACGCCCTTGGTCCTCCTGCCGGCCACCACCAGCCAGGTCGCCGCGATCCTCCGGGTCTGTTCCACTCACAGGATCGGCGTCGTGCCCCAGGGGGGCAACACCGGCCTGGTGGGTGGCGCAATTCCGCATTCAACCCGGGAGCGGCCACAGATCCTGGTCTCCGCACGGCGACTCGACGCCATTCGATCCGTGGATGCGGACAATTTCACCGTTACCGCGGAGGCGGGGTGCGTGCTGGCAAAGGTGCAGGCAGCGGCAGAGGCCGCCGGGCGGCTTTTTCCGCTGAGCCTGGCTGCCGAGGGAAGCTGCCAGCTGGGCGGCAATATTTCGACGAATGCCGGCGGCACCGCGGTCCTTCGCTACGGGAACACCCGTGACCTCGTACTGGGCCTGGAGGTGGTCCTCGCGGATGGCCGGGTGCTGGACGTACTCCGGAGCTTGCGGAAGGACAACACCGGCTACGACCTCAAGCACCTGTTCATCGGTGCCGAGGGCACGCTGGGATTCATCACCGCAGCCACGTGCAAGCTGTTTCCGAGGCCGAAGCGGGTTGCAACGGCCTGGGTGGGCGTGCCGTCGCCGGGAGCAGCCATAAGGGTCTATGCGGCCGCTCGGGACCAGCTCGGGGATGACCTGACCGCTTTCGAGTTTGCCAACCAGCTGACGCTGGATCTGGTCGTCAGGAATATCCCCGGAAGTCGAGCACCCCTGGACTCCGCCAGTCCCTGGCACCTCCTGATTGAAGTCAGCACCTCCCGCGACGATCGGGCGCTGGAGGAGCGGGTCCAGGAGTTCCTGGGGCGAATGCAGGAGTCCGGCCTCGTGAGCGACGGCGTCCTCGCCTCCAGCGGATCCCAGCGCGAAGCGCTCTGGCGGCTCAGGCACAGCATGTCGGAAGCGCAGAAGAAGGAGGGCGCCAGCATCAAGCACGACATTTCCGTCCCCATTGCCAGCATGGAGAGTTTCCTCGAGCTCGCCACCACGGCCGTCGGGCGCCTGGTGCCCGGGGTGCGAGTCGTGGCCTTCGGGCACCTCGGCGACGGCAATGCCCACTTCAACCTCACCCAGCCCGCCGGGGCGGAAGGGGCGGCATTCCTCGCGCGCTGGGCCGAGGTCAGCCGCCAGGTCCACGAGATCGCCGCCGGCCTGGGCGGCAGCTTCAGCGCGGAGCATGGGATTGGTGCGCTGAAGGTTGGCGAGCTGGCGCACTGGCGCGGCGGGGCGCCCCTTGATCTCATGCGCGCCGTCAAGAGGGCTCTTGACCCCCTGGGCATCATGAATCCCGGCAAGCTGTTCCCGGCAGATTCCTGAATCCCGCGTCGGCGTCACCGGTGCTAAACTTGCGGCCCGAACGGGCCGCGCGGCGCGGCGCCTCCAGGCATTGTGAGTCTCATGAGCACCCCCAAGAAGGGCACCGGCGAACCGGCCGGTAGCGGCGAGCGACGTTATTCCAGCGTGGTGGTCGATGGCGTGGCGCAGGCCCCGAGCCGGGCCATGCTCCGAGCCGTGGGCTTCACGGATGCGGACTTCCGCAAGAGCCAGATTGGCGTGGCGTCGACCTGGAGCATGGTCACGCCATGCAACATGCACATCGACGGCCTGGCCAGGGCGGCGGCGGCAGGAGCCGACGGCGCCGGAGGCAAGGCAGTCCAGTTCAACACGATCACGGTGTCCGACGGCATCTCGATGGGCACGCCTGGCATGCGCTATTCGCTGGTGTCACGCGAGGTCATTGCGGACTCCATCGAGACCGTGGTCGCCGCCGAGGGCTTCGATGGCTTCGTTGCCATCGGCGGCTGTGACAAGAACATGCCCGGGTGCGTCATGGCCATGGCCCGGCTCAACCGGCCGTCGGTCTTCGTCTACGGCGGGACCATCCAGCCGGGGGCGGGGCGCCGGGACATCGTCTCCGTGTTCGAGGCCGTGGGCGCGGTTGCCAGCGGCCGCATGTCCGAAGTGCAGCTGCTGGAAGTCGAGCGTACGGCGATTCCGGGGCCGGGCTCCTGCGGCGGCATGTACACGGCGAACACCATGGCCTCGGCCATCGAGGCCCTGGGGCTCAGCCTGCCCAACAGTTCCGGCCAGGAAGCCATCTCCGAGCAGAAGCGCGAAGACGCCTTCCGGGCGGGCGCCGCAGTGGTGGACCTGGTTAAGCGGGGCATTCGCCCCTCCGACATCCTTTCCCGGGAGGCGTTCGAGAATGCCATCACGGTAGTCATAGCGCTGGGTGGCTCGACCAACGCCGTCCTGCACCTGCTCGCTATGGCCCACGAGGCCGGAATTCCGCTCGCACTGGATGACTTCACGCGCATAGGGAAGCGGGTTCCCGTTCTCGCCGACCTGCGTCCGAGCGGGAACTACTCGATGTCAGAGCTGGTGGCAATTGGTGGCGTACAGCCGCTGATCAAGCTGCTGCTGGATGGTGGCC
>CAZTGY010000004.1:6092-11310 GCA_964613445.1 uncultured Chromatiaceae bacterium
TGGCCTTCTGCACGGGCAGTGCCTGACCGTCAGTGGCCATACCCTCGCGGAGAATGCCGCACCGGTCCGTCCGTATCCCGCTGGCCAGGCCATCGTCCGTAATCTCGATAATCCAATAAAGAAGGACAGCCATCTGGTTGTTCTTTATGGAAACATTGCCCCCGAAGGTGCGGTTGCCAAGATCAGCGGCAAGGAGGGGCTCCAGTTCCAGGGCCGGGCACGCGTGTTCGGCTCCGAGGAGCTGGCGCTGGCCGCGATCCTCGATGGCACCGTGATTGCGGGGGACGTGGTCGTGATCCGTTACGAGGGTCCGAGGGGTGGGCCCGGTATGCGGGAAATGCTGAGCCCCACCGGCGCCATCATGGGGAAGGGCCTCGGTGACAAGGTTGCGCTCATCACCGACGGGCGGTTCTCGGGTGGAAGCCACGGTTTCGTGGTCGGCCACGTCTCGCCGGAGGCGGCCGTGGGCGGCCCGATCGCACTCCTGGAGGACGGCGACCGCATCACCATCGACGCCGAGCGCCGCACCATAGAGGTGGATTTGCCCGCCACTGAGATCGAGCGCCGGCGCACCGCGTGGCGCTCGGCCAACGGCACGGCACCCCCAGGCGTCCTCAGCAAGTACGCCCAGCTGGTCAGTTCCGCGTCACTGGGCGCGGTCACGACCCGGTAGCGGAGCCACCGTGGCAACGAAGCGCACAGGCGGCAAGCGCCCGTCAGACCCGGCCTGGGTGGTCCTCAAGTTTGGTGGCACCAGTGTTTCCACGGCCGGGCGCTGGCAAACCATACTCTCCCTGGTGAAGCAGCGGCAGGCCGACGGGCTGCGGCCTGTCGTCGTGCATTCGGCGCTCGCCACCGTATCCAACCGCCTCGATGAACTCCTCCGCAGTTCGCGGGACAAGGAGGCGAGGCCGTCGATCGAGGACCTGAAAGAGCTGCACTACAACCTTGCCGCGAACCTTGGTGTCGATGGTCCGCGGGAGCTCGGCGAGTACTTCGATGAACTCGAGCAACTCGTGGCTGGCGTCCATCTCATTCGCGAAGTCAGCCCGCGCATCCAGGCCCGGGTCATGGCAATGGGCGAGCTGCTGGCAACCAGGCTAGGGGCGGCCTACCTGAAGAAGGAGGGCCTCGTCGTGACCTGGCTGGACGCCCGGGCTCTGCTACGAACTGCGACGACTCCAGGCGCAAACGAGCGCGGCGCGTATCTTGCGGCCAGCTGTGACTTCGACCCGGATCCGGCAGTGCAGGAGCGGCTTTCGGCAGTCGATGGCGTCGCACTGACGCAGGGATTCATCGCCAGCAATTCGCGCGGCGAGTGCGTTCTCCTCGGCCGGGGTGGCTCCGATACGTCGGCCGCCTACTTTGCAGCCAAGCTCCAGGCCATTGCTCTGGAGATCTGGACTGACGTACCGGGCATGTTCAGCGCCAATCCCAAAGTCGTGCCCGGAGCGCGCTTGCTGCGGACGTTGAGCTATGAGGAGGCGCAGGAAATCGCGTCGACCGGCGGCTCTGTCCTGCACCCACGCAGCATCAGCCCGTGCCGCCGGCACGGGATCCCGCTGAAGGTGCTCTGCACCAGCCAGCCCGAGCTCCCTGGAACCCTGGTGACCTCCCGGGCGGGCAGCGACGCGCCGCGCGTCAAGGCCATTTCCGGTCGCAGTCGCATCACGCTAGTGTCGATGGAAACGCTGGGCATGTGGCACGAGGTCGGCTTTCTCGCCGACGCCTTCCGCTGCTTCTCGGATCTGGGGCTCTCCATAGACCTGATTTCCACGTCAGAGAGCAACGTGACGGTCACTCTCGACCCGGGCGTCAATCCAATCGATGCGAGCCTCCTGGCCGAGCTTCAGGGCCGGCTGGAACGCCTGTGCCGGGTCAGCATCATCGAGGGAGTGGAGATTGTCAGCCTGGTGGGCCAGAAGATTCGGGCGGCACTCCATGAGATCGGCCCTGCGCTCGAGGCATTCGAGGAGCACAAGATCCACCTGGTCAGCCAGTCAGCCACCGACCTGAACCTGTCATTCGTCGTCGAAGAGGGGCAGGCGGCCAGGCTCATCCAGAAGCTTCACGGGACGCTCGTCCAGCCGGGACCGGACGATGAGGTCTTTGGCGAGACCTGGGAGGAACTGCAGGGCGGGGCACGGCAGGTACTGGTGCATCACGAACCCTGGTGGGTTCGCCGCCGGCAGGAGTTGGTCGCCATTGCCCACGACCGCGGCGCCGCCTACGTCTACGACCTGGCAACGGTGCGTGCGGCCGCGGGGCGCCTCAAGGGACTGCAATCCGTCAACCGGGTCTTCTTCGCGATGAAGGCCAACAACTCCGCGGATGTCCTTCGGGCCCTCCATGACGAGGGCCTGAACTTCGAATGTGTGTCCCCGAGCGAGATCAACCGGGTCCTGGAACTGTTCCCCGGCATCGATCCCCGGCGGATCCTCTACACCCCGAACTTCGCGCCCCGCAGCGACTATGCGTTTGGTCTGGAACGCGGCGTCTGGCTGACTCTCGATAATCTCCATCCGCTGCGACATTGGGGCGACCTTTTCAAGGGAAGTCAGCTATTCCTGAGAATCGACACGGGCCACGGCCGCGGACACCACCAGCACGTGAAGACGGCCGGTACGCACTCCAAGTTCGGCATTCCGCTGTTCGAACTCGAGGAAGCCCGGCAACTCCTCTCCGGTTGCGGAGCGACCGTCGTCGGGCTGCATGCGCATGTCGGCAGCGGAATCCTGACGCCCGAAAACTGGCAGGAGGTTGGCAGTGAACTGGTCGCCGTTGCGGAGGACTTCCCGCACCTGAAGTATCTCGACCTCGGTGGAGGGCTTGGCGTCCCCGAGAAATCCGGCCAGCCACCACTGGACATGGCAGCCGTGGATCGTGGCATCGCGGAGATTCGTGCGGCAAGGCCCGGGCTCGAGGTGTGGCTGGAGCCGGGTCGCTACCTGGTCGCCGAGGCGGGCGTCCTAGTGGCGACCGTCACGCAGACGAAGGGCAAGGGCCAGGTCCAGTACGTCGGCATCAGCACGGGAATGAACAGCCTCATACGTCCCGCGCTCTACGGCGCATACCACGAGATTGCCAACCTCAGTTGCTGGGGCGAACGCGCGACACAGGTTGTGACCATCGTCGGGCCGATCTGCGAAAGCGGGGATCGCCTTGGCTCCGACCGCCTCTTGCCGAGTTGTTCGGAAGGTGATGTCCTGGCAATCGCCAATGCCGGAGCCTACGGCTTCGTGATGAGCTCGCGCTACAACATGCGGGAGCCGGCTGTGGAAGTCGCCATCTGAGCGGCGCGGGCGCCGCCGGCGCTAGGCCTGGTGCCGGCGCTCGAGTTCCTGAATGACCTCGCCCAGGCTGACATTGCGGGCGGCAAGCAGCACCAGCACGTGATAGAGGAGGTCGGCCGTCTCGGCCACCACCCTTCCCCTGTCATCACCCACACCCGCCAGGGCCAGCTCAACGCCTTCCTCGCCGACCTTCTGGGCGATTCGCTGGCGGCCGGCAGCCAGCAGTGACGCTGTGTAGCTGGTGTCGGGCGAGGCGCCCCGCCGGTCCGCAATCACCTGTTCGAGTCGTTGAAGGAAGCCGGACTCCGTCGTCATGACCGCACCTCGATACCTGCGTTCCGCAGAAAATCCTTCAGTGGGCCAATGGCGATGAGACCCCGGTGGAAAACGCTCGCCGCCAGGGCCCCGTCGACGGCCGCCGACGAGAATACCCGGGAAAAGTGCTCCATGGTTCCCGCGCCGCCGGACGCGATGAGTGGCACGGAACTGATCGCCCGCATCTGCTTCAGCTGGGGAATGTCATAGCCGTTCCGCACGCCGTCCTGATTCATGCAGTTCAACACGATCTCGCCGGCACCGCGATCCTGGACTTCCCGCACCCAGTCAGCCGTATCCAGACCTGCGAAGGCCGTCTTCGATGGGTCTCCCGTATTGCGGTACACCCGGTACCTGCCGCTCTCCTCCCGACTGTCGATCCCAACCACCACGCACTGGGAGCCGAATCGCCTGGCGAGCTCGGTGATCAGTGCCGGATCCGCGAGCGCCGGACTGTTGATGGATATCTTGTCGGCACCATTCCGCAGGACTTCCTCGGCGTCGCCAACGCTGCGGATCCCTCCGGCGACACAGAAGGGAACATCCAGGACCTCCGCCACGCGGGTTATCCAGCGCCTGTCTACTGAGCGCTCCTCGGGGCTTGCCGTGATGTCGTAGAAGACGAGCTCGTCCGCGCCCTCGTCACGGTAGCGACGTGCAAGCTCCATGATCCCGCCCACGACTTCGTGATTCCGGAACTGGATGCCCTTGACCACCTGTCCATCCCGGACATCGAGGCAGGGGATTATGCGGCGCGCGAGAATGACTCGATCTCCTCGAGGGTAATGCGGCCGTCCAGCAGCGCCTTGCCCGTGACCACCGCGGCGGCGCCAGTGGTCGCCAGCTTGTGCAGGTCGTCCATGGAGCCCACGCCACCCGAGGCGATGACCGCGGCCTGGGGGAAACGTCTCGTGCACTCGCGATAGAGCTCCAGGCTAGGTCCCGCGAGTGTGCCGTCCCGGGCGATGTCCGTGCACAGGAAGTGCCGCGCACCCCGCCCACAAAACCGCTCGAGCAGATCCCAGAGGACGCTGCCGCTGTCCTTCACCCAGCCGCGCGTGAGGACGAGCGGGTCCGAGCCCGCGGCAACCCGCACATCGAAGGCGACGACCAGGTGTTCGGGGCCAAGCCGGTCCAGCCATTCCATCGCGATGGCGGGCTGCTCGGCAGCGACTGAACCGACCACGACCCGGTCGGCGCCGGCGGCGCGCAGCGCCAGGGCCCTGTCGAGGTCGCGCAGGCCGCCGCCCGCCTGTACCGCGACGCCTGCCTGGCTGGTCATGGCACCAATCAGATCCATGTTCTGCGGGCTGCCCGTCCTGGCACCGTCCAGATCAACGACATGCAGCCGGCGCAGGCCGGCGTCCCGGTAGCGACGCGCCAGCTCAACGGGATCGGCGTTGTACACCGTCACCTGCGAGAAGTCGCCCTGATACAGCCGGACACACTGGCGGCCGAGCAGGTCTATGGCTGGAATGACTTCCATGTTCAGTAGCGCCTCAGGAAGTTGTCGAGGACAAGGGCACCGAGAGTCCCCGAACGCTCCGGGTGAAACTGGGTGGCAATGAAGTTGCGGGATTCGACCACGGCCGAGAATGGCCAGCCGTATT
>CAZTGY010000004.1:11320-14900 GCA_964613445.1 uncultured Chromatiaceae bacterium
TGCGCCCAGTTCGGCTGCGTAGCTGTGCACGAAGTAAAAGTAGCCGCCGTCGGGCAAGCCGGCAAGCAGGGGGCAGGGTCGAGTCGCGGCAACCTGGTTCCAGCCCATGTGGGGTACCGGACGTCCAGGAGCTGCCGTGAAGCGCCTCACGACCCCCTTCAGGATTCCGAGGCACTCGGTGTCGTCTTCCTCGGACCGTTCAAAGAACAGTTGCAGGCCCAGGCAGATGCCCAGCACGGGCTGTGTCAGGCGCGGAATCACGACATCGAGACCCTTCTGCCGCAGTCTGTCCATGGCAGCGCGTGCGGCGCCGACACCGGGCAGGATCACATGGGAGGCAGACCGGATTGCGTCGGGATCGGCCGTCAGTACTCCGGCAACGCCGAGGCGGGCCAGTGCAAAGCGCAGAGATGCGATGTTGGCGCCGCCGCCGTCAATGATGGCGACCGTGCCCGGAACGTTCCCGGCCACGCCTGGGTTCACAGCGCGCCCTTGGTGCTCGGCAGGGACGTCCCCGACCTCGCGATGGCCTGGCGCAGTGTTCTCCCAAAGCCCTTGAAGCAGGCTTCGACCATGTGGTGGGTGTTCTCGCCACGCACGGTGATATGCAGGTTGGCGCCCAGGCTGTCGGCAATCGAGCGGAAGAAGTGCGGAACGAGCTCCGTCGGCAGTTGCCCCACCTCGGCCCGGGGAAAGTTTCCCGCAAAGACCAGGTAGGCACGGCCGGAAATATCCAGGCTGACCTGCGCCTCTGTCTCATCCATGGGCAGCAGGAAGCCGAAGCGGCCGATCCCGCGCTTGTCGCCAAGCGCCGTCCTGAGAGCCTCGCCGAGGGCCAGCGCGACGTCCTCCACGGTATGGTGCTCGTCCACCTGCAGATCGCCGTCGCAGGAAAGCGTAAGCGCGAAGCCGCCGTGCTTCGCCACCTGGTCGAGCATGTGGTCCAGGAAGCCAATTCCCGTCCTGATGCTGACTGGCTTCTCGGCGTCCAGGTCAACACTGACCGAGATCCGTGTCTCACGGGTCTCGCGGACGACGGTTGCCGTGCGGGGGCGATCGACCACGGCATGGGCGATCCCGGGCCAGGAATCCGGATCCTGCGGATCGACGCGATAGCCCCGGACGCCGATGTTCCGGGCCAACTCGATGTCCGTGGCGCGATCGCCCGCAACGAAACTGGCGTCGCGATCGAGGGTGACCGTGCCCAGGAAATCGCCCAGGTGGCCCGGGTTGGGCTTGCGGCACGTGCAGCCATCCCCGGCCCGGTGCGGGCACACGAAGATCCGGCGGAACACTATGCCCTGGGAAGCGAAGAGCCGCAGCACGAAATCCTGCACTTCCTGGAAAGCTGCTTCGGGGAAGGCAGGCGTTCCCCGTCCGTCCTGGTTGGTTACCATCACGAATTCGTAGCCTGCGTCCCGCAGGCGGAGGAGGGCGGGAATGACGCCCGGGACCAGGGCGACCTTGTCGAGCCGGTCCACCTGCTCGTCGGCGGGCTCGATGATCAGGCAGCCGTCCCGGTCGAGAAAAGCGATTTTGCTGGTGCTGGCCATCAGTTCCTCAGCGCATCAAGGAGCTTGTCGTTGTCTTCTGCCGAGCCGATCGTAATGCGGATGCCGCCGGGTAGCAGCGGGTCCCCGCTGAAGTCCCGGAGCAAGATGCCCGCCGCCCGGGCGCGGGCAATCACCGCCTGCGCCTCCCGTGACTCCACCAGGATGAAGTTCGCGGCGCTGGGCCACACGCGGTCGATACCGGGAAGGGCTGGCAGGCAGGCCATCAGCCTCTCGCGCTCGGCGAGTATCAGCCCACGCCGGCGCGCAAGCTCGTGCCGGGACTCGGGGGTCAGCAGGCGGAGGACGGCATCCTGGCTGGTCGTCGGGAAGCAGTAGGGCGGCAATACCCTGCCCAGCAGCTCGACCAGGTCGCTCCGGGCTACCAGGGCTCCGCACCTGACGCCGGCCAGGCTGAGCGCCTTTGAGAGCGTACGCAGGATGATGAGGTTGTCGTGGGTGCCCAGGAGCTCCTGCGTGGGATCGTCCCCGGCAAACTCCTGGTAGGCGGCATCGAGGATGACGACGCCCCGACCCGCGAGGCCCGCGCACAGGCGGCCGATATCCGCATCCGGGAAGCGGTTGCCCGTCGGGTTGTTGGGAGAGCAGACGAACACCAGCTTGGTGGCGGGGTGCCACCCGCGGAGGATGGCGTCCACGGGCAGGCCGTACCCGGTTGCCCGCTGCAGCGGAACCTGCCGTACTCCTGCACCCTGGATTCTGGCGTAGACCTCGTACATGCCGAATGTGGGTGGGCAGATCACCACGTCGTCCTGGCCTGCCTGGCAGAAGGCCCGAACCACGACGTCGATGGCTTCACTGGAGCCCCGGGTCACCAGGAGCTGACCGGGTTGCAGCGCGTAAAAGGCCGTGAGCCGCTCCGTAAGCTCGGCTGGGCGCGGGTCAGGATAGCGGTTGAGGCCGTCTCGGGTGTCGTCGCCAGGCGGCTTCCAGGGCGTCTCGTTGGCATTCAGCCGGATGAAGCCGCCCACGTAGTCAGCCGCCCTGTAGGGACGGAGCTGGCGAATATCGGGGCGCAGCAGATCGACGGGGCCCGTCATGGCCGCGCATCCGCCGCAGCGAGACGCACCGTGACGGCCTGCGCGTGGGCGTCCAGGCCCTCGAGGCCCGCCAGGGTCCCGACCGTCGGGGCCAGGCCCCGCAGCCCGTTCAGCGTGACCTCCTGCAGGGTCATGCGGCGCTGAAAATCCGCGACTGCCAGGCCACTGTAGGCGCGCGCATACCCGTAGGTTGGGAGCACGTGGTTCGTGCCGCTGCAGTAGTCACCAACGGACTCCGGTGTCCAACGGCCCAGGAACACCGAGCCCGCGGTGCTGACCCCGGCGGCGAACGCCCGCGGATCGGCCACCTGAACGATCAGATGCTCTGGCGCGTATTCGTTGGCCACAGCGAGGGCTGCTGCCAGGTCGGTCACGACCACCGCAACGCTGTGCCGCAGGGCCTGCTCGATGATCGGTCTCCGGCTGAGTGAGCCGAGGGCCCGCTCGATCTCGTCCTCGACCCGCGCCAGCAAGACCTCATCAACCGTGACGAGAATGACGTGTGAATCCGGCCCATGTTCGGCCTGCGACAGCAGGTCCATGGCAACGAACCGTGGGTCGGACCGCCCGTCGGCTATGACCATGACTTCCGAAGGGCCGGCCGGCATGTCGAGCGCCGCACCGGCCGGGTCCGCTGCAACGATCGTCTTTGCTGCAGTCACCCAGGCATTGCCGGGGCCGAAGACCTTCACGACTTTCGGTACGGACCCGGTCCCGTAGGCCATGGCAGCAATGGCCTGGGCGCCGCCGGCCTTGAAGATGTCGCGGATGCCACAGGCCCTCGCAGCGACGACGACCGCCGGATCGGCGAGCCCATCCGGCCGGGGCGGAGTGCAGAGGACGCGCGTGGGACAGCCCGCGATCTCCGCCGGCACGCCGAGCATGATGGCGGTGGAGGGCAGGGGTGCGCTGCCAGCCGGCACGTAGAGCCCAACCGACTGGAGCGGCTTGCTGACGCGTTCGCACACC
>CAZTGY010000004.1:14910-24748 GCA_964613445.1 uncultured Chromatiaceae bacterium
GATAGCGTCATTGACCTGTGTAATGAACAGCAGAAGACACTGCAGGCAGTTTGGCAGGCGATCATTTACATGGTGGTGGCCATGAATGACCCAGCAGGCGGCGCATATTCACAAGATGATGAGGAAAAATTGGAGCGGCTTGCTGATGCGTTCGCACACCACCCCGGGTGCCGTCTCCACGCGCAAGGAAGGGGTCGCCTGGGCTGCGTGAAAGCGCCGGACGTTGGCGATGGCGGTCTCGATCGCCGCGCGGGCCTCCGCCGGCAAGGCCGACTCCGCGGCCCGGACCTCCTCCCCGGTTACCCGCAGGTCAGTCAGTTCGGCACGGTCAAGCTCCCGGGTGAGCCGGAGCAGCGCAGAATCACCGCCGGTCCGGACCGTGGCGACGATGGCGCGAACCTGCCGGTCCAGGTCGGGATTCTGCATGATGGCTGGACGCAGGAGCGCCATTCGGCGGGCTGCCGGGTCCATTGCCGACCAGTCGTAGCGACGCAGGCGCATCACGCGAGCATCTTCTCCACGGGCACCACCAATACCGACGTGGCACCAGCCGCCTTCAGGCTCTCAAGCGTCTCCCAGAAGACATTCTCGCGGCAGACGACATGGACGGCCACGCGGTCGTCCCGACCGTCGAGGGGCAGGACGGTTGGCGCCTCAGAACCCGGCAGGAGTGCGGCAATCTGACCAAGGGCGGCCTTTGGCGCATGCATCATGATGTACTTGCTTTCGCGCACCTGCATGACGCCTTCGACCCGCTGCAAGAGTTTGCCGATCCATTCCGCCTTCTCGGGTGGCACCTGGACCGGCGTCTGCAGCAGTACTGCGCGGCTCTCCAGGATGGTCTCGCCCTCGCGGAGCTTGTTGGCGATGAGCGTCGCTCCCGTGGACACGAGGTCGCATATTGCGTCCGCCCGGCCGAGGCTGGGCGCGATCTCTACCGCACCGGAGAACTCCACCACGGTCGCATTGACGTTCTGTCTCCGCAGGTAGTCGCGGACGATGGAGGGATAGCTCGTTGCGATCCGCCGGCCTTCGAGGCCGGCTACGTTGCGCAGTGCGCTGGCATCCGGGTAGGCGAAGGCGAGCCGGCATTGGCCATAGTCGAGGGAGCGCAGGATCCGGAACGGCTCTATGGGCTCCTGCTGGAGGAAATGCAGCCGCTTTTCCTCGACGATGTTCAGGCCGGCGATGCCCAGGTCGCAAACGTCGTCGCGAACCAGGCCTGGAATGTCATCGTCCCGGACGAGGAGCACGTCCACGGGCATGTTCTCGCCAAAGGCAATCAGCTGGTCCGGGCCCTTCGTGTATTTGAGTCCGCAGCGCTGGAGAAGGTCCAGCGATTGCTCAGTGAGCCGTCCGGACTTCTGGATAGCCACCTTGATGCGGGCGGTTTTGTCGGTCATGTCAACCTACTTTCGCCGTCGTTCCAGCGCCTTGCTGTAACCACCGGCTCCACTCTTCAGGTATCGGGCCACGCGGCCGATGGTCGTAACGCTGACCCCGGTCCGGTCGTGGATCTGGCGATAGGGAAGGCCGCGGTCGAGCATCTCCGCAACCAGCCATCGGTCTTTCAGCGCCTGCAGCTCCGCAGGTGTGCACAGGTCGACCAGGAATGCGCGCACCTCGCCCGCATCGCGCAAGCTGAGAATGGCCCGGAACAATGACTGCTCCGCGGCTTCCTCGTCGCGCGGGGCGAGTATCCGGTGCTCTTTCATGGCCTACCCAGTGTATTAACGTGTTAGTACATTAATACAGACGTCCGGGAAGATGCAAGGGCAGGGTGGGAGCCCGCCGTAAGCGCGGTCTGAAGCGCGAAGCCAGTCAGTGCGTGGCGATGCTGCGCAGCACGGCGTCGCCCATGGCGCGCGTGCTCACCGGGGAACTACCCGCTGCGGCAATGTCCGCCGTCCGGTGGCCGGACTCTATCGCGGCGAAAACCGCCCTTTCGACGGTCTCCGCCTCGGTCGCCAGGCCCAGGGAGTGCCGGAGCAGCATGGCAGCGCTCAGGATGGTGCCGCACGGGTTCGCCTTGCCCATTCCGGCGATATCCGGTGCGGAGCCGTGAATGGGCTCATAGAGCCCCCGGAGGCCGTCACCAAGCGCGGCCGACGGCA
This sequence comes from uncultured Chromatiaceae bacterium, assembly GCA_964613445.1. Taxonomy (GTDB): domain Bacteria; phylum Pseudomonadota; class Gammaproteobacteria; order Steroidobacterales; genus SHZI01. Next base: position 17,025 of record CAZTGY010000004.1, read on the forward strand.
GCATTCCGAGTGAACCGGTCAGCATGGAGGCTTCGTCAGTCAGGATGTCACCGAACATGTTCTCGGTCACCAGCACGTCGAAATCAGCAGCCCGGGACAACAGGTGCATGGCCGCCGCATCCACCAGCTGGTGCTCGACCTGGACCTGGGGGAACTCGCGTGGCAGGAGCTCGGACGCGATGGATCGCCACAAGCGCGAGGTTTCGAGGACATTGGCCTTGTCGATCGAGGTGATCCGGCGTCGGCGCTGCATGGCCAGGCGCCCGGCCATGCGCAGCACCCGCTCGATTTCGTCCCGCGAATACGTGCAGACGTCGGTCGCTGAATCGGCGGTTCTCTCCTTGCGACCAAAGTAGATACCACCTGTAAGCTCTCGTATTACAAGGATATCCACCCCCACCAATCGGGTCTCTCTGAGGGGTGACGAGGCGTAGAGCGCGCGGTGGGTGACCACCGGTCGCAGGTTGGCATACACGCCCATGGCGGCGCGCATGTCGAGCAGCCCCTGCTCGGGCCGGACTGGCGCGTCAGGGCTGCTCCACTTCGGTCCGCCGACGGCGCCCAGGAGTACCGCATGGGCTCCCGCGCACAACTGATGGGTCTCCGGTGGGAAGGCGGATCCGGTGGCGTCTATCGCCGCACCGCCAATCAGGCCCGCCCTGAAGGTGAACCGGTGGCCGAATCGGGCGCCGACGGCCTCCAGCACGCGCACGGCCTCGGCCGTGACTTCCGGGCCGATGCCGTCTCCGGCGAGTACGCCAATCAGGGCTTCCACGGGCGCTCGTCTTCGAAGCGGCTGATCGCGTCGGCCTGATTCAGGAGATAGCCGAGCTGATCCACGCCGTTGAGCAGGCAGTATTTCGAGAACCCGTCGATGGGGAAGGACACGGCACGGCCATCAGGCAGCAGCAATTTGCATGCAGTCACGTCCACCGTCACCTCGACTCCGGGATTCTCGACCAGCCAGCCGTGGGTAGCCTTGTCGACGGTCACCGGGATCAGGCCGTTCTTGAGGGAGTTGCCGCGGAATATGTCGGCGATTTCGGTGCTGATGACGACGCGGATACCGAAATCGAGCAGGGCCCAGGGCGCGTGCTCCCGGGAAGACCCGCAGCCGAAATTATGGCCGGCCACGAGGACAGCACAGCCGGCGGCCTCCGGGCGATTGAGGAGGAACTCAGGCCGGGGACTGCCGGCGCGGTCGTATCGCCAGTCCGCAAACAACGCCTTGCCGAGCCCCTTGCGAGTCGTCGTGGTGAGAAACCGGGCGGGAACGATCTGGTCGGTGTCGATATCGGACTGGGGCATGACCACGGTCCGCGATTTCACGCTGGTGACTTTTTCCATGGGGTGTTCTCTCACTGAGCCAGCAGGGGCCGCGGGTCTGCGATGTGACCCGCGATGGCGGATGCGGCGGCCGTCAGTGGGCTGGCGAGCACCGTCCGGGCGCCGACGCCCTGGCGGCCTTCGAAATTCCTGTTGCTCGTGCTGACGCACAGCTCGCCACGGGGCGTGACGTCGCCATTCATGCCGAGGCACATCGAGCAGCCCGCTTCGCGCCACTCGGCCCCGGATGCCAGGAAGATCTCGTGCAGCCCTTCGCGTTCGGCAGCCTTCTTGACCTGCTCGGAGCCGGGGACCACCAGCATGCGCACGGACGGGGCGACTTTCCGTCCGCGCATGATGCCGGCTGCCTCGCGGAGGTCGGACAGCCTGGCATTGGTGCAGCTGCCTACGAAGACGACATTGACGGGCATGCCCAGCATCGGCCGGTTCTCGGTGACGCCCATGTAGGCGAGGGCCTTGCGGAAGCTGTCGTCCGCAGCGGCCGGGACGGGCTCGGCAATTGGTACCACCATTCCGGGGTTGGTGCCGAACGTCACCATCGGTGTGATCCTGCTGGAGTCGATGGTGACTTCGCGGTCGAATCTGGCGTCGGCATCGGAAGGCAGCTGGCGCCAGCGTGCCACGGCCGCGTCCCAGGCGGCGCCCCTGGGCGCCATGGGGCGGCCCTTCAGGTACTGGATGGTCGTGTCGTCCGGGGCGATCATGCCTGCGCGTGCGCCGGCCTCGATGGACATGTTGCAGACCGTCATGCGCTGCTCCATGTCGAGCGCGCGAATGGCATTGCCGCGGTACTCGATGACGTGGCCGGTGCCGCCATCAACCCCGATCCTGCCGATGATGGCGAGGATGATGTCCTTGGCCGTCACGCCCGGGCCCAGCGTACCGTCCACTGTGATCGCGAGAGTCTTTGGCCGGCGCTGAAGCAGGCACTGGGAGGCGAGCACGTGGCCTACCTCGGTCGTGCCAATGCCAAATGCCAGCGCGCCGAACGCTCCGTGCGTGCTGGTGTGGCTGTCGCCGCACACGATGGTCTTCCCCGGCTGGGTGATGCCAAGTTCCGGCCCGATAATATGGACGATGCCACGTGAGTCGCTGCCGAAGCCGAGCAACTCGACGCCGTACTCCCGGCAATTCTCTACCATCACCCGGATCTGCGCCGCTGCTGCCGGCTCGGAGACGATGTCGAGATCCTTCAGGGACGACACCGGAACGGTTGGCGTGGAATGGTCGAGCGTCGCCAGAGTGAGGTCGGGACGGCGAACCTTAAGTCCGCGCGAGCGCAACACCGAGAAGGCCTCGGGTGACGTCACCTCGTGGGTCAGGTGCAGGTCGATATAGAGCACCGCGGGCGTATCGGCCGACTCGGGGACGACGATATGGTCGTCCCAGACCTTCTGGAAGAGTGACTTGCCGCTCATATCAGGTATTCCTGGCAGGGACTAATGGGTGTACGGATGGGGAGGGCAGGAGCTAACTCGCGGCGCGCTTGCCAGTGGCCTGTGCATCCAGGGGCTCGAGCCACCCCCAGCGATCGGCAGTCTTGCCACTGAACAGGCCGAAGAATGCGTCCTGCAGCGCCTTGGTTACCGGGCCACGGGAGCCGCTGCCCACTGCCAGGCGATCGACCGAGCGGACGGGAGTGATCTCGGCAGCCGTACCGGTCAGGAAGATCTCGTCCGCGATGTACATCATTTCCCGCGGAAGCGTCTGTTCCCGAACCTCGATACCCAGGTCGCGCGCAAGCATCATTACGCTGTCCCGGGTGATGCCCTGAAGGATGGATGCGGCAGCAGGCGGCGTGATCAGGACGCCGTCCCGGACCAGAAACAGATTCTCGCCTGCCCCCTCGCTCACCGTGCCGTCAGCCGAGAGCGCTATGCCCTCTGCGAAGCCGCGGTCCCGTGCCTCGAAACCCACAAGGGTGCTGGAGAGGTAGTTGCCGCCAGCCTTGGCGAGCGCGGGAATGGTGTTCGGCGCCACGCGCTGCCAGGATGAGACACAGACGTCGACGCCCTTCTCCAGGGCTTCAGGCCCCAGATATGCGCCCCATTCCCAGGCCGCAATGGCCAGTTCAACCGGGTGTCCCGCCTTCGGCACCACACCGACCTCGCCATAGCCGCGATAGGCGAGTGGCCGGATGTACGCACTCTTCAGGCCATTGCGAACCACGACTTCCTTGCAGGCTGCATTGATCTCCGCGCCTGACCAGGGGATCTCTATCCGGTGGATCTTCGCGGAGTCGAGGAGCCGCCGGGTGTGCGCCTGCAGGCGAAATATCTGGGGGCCAGTCGGGGTCGAGTAGGCCCGCAGCCCCTCGAACACCGACGACCCATAGTGCAGGGCGTGGCTCAAGACATGCACGGTGGCGCTCTGCCACGGCACCAGCTTGCCGTTGTGCCAGATCCATTCAGTGGACTTGATGGCCATGGTAGGTCCTTTTACAGGCGTACGACATTCTCACCCGCAGCGCTGGCCTGGGCCGATCGGCCCGCCGCCTGCCGGCAGACGCGGTTGATGACTTCCAGATAGGCGAGGGCGCCAGCTTCCACGATGTCCGTGCTGACGCCATGACCCCGGTGACTCTGGCCATTATAGTCGACGGTAACCGTCACCTCGCCCTGGGCATCCTCTCCCACGGTCACACTGCGAACTTCGAAGTTCTTCAGGTCGAGATTGATGCCGGTGGCCCGTTCCAGCGCCTTGAACGACGCCTCTACCGGCCCGTCACCGACCGACGCCTCATCCACGGTCCGGCCGTCCGCATGGCGGAGGCGGACCGCAGCCGCAGCGATTGCACCAGTCCCTGCCGAAATGTGCAGTTCAGCCATCGCCCAGGGGCCTTCGCCGCCCGTTTCGGCGTTCATGATGATGGCCTCGATGTCGCCGTCGAACATTTCCTTCTTTCGGTCGGCAAGCTTCTTGAACTCCGCGAAGGCGGCGTTGAGTTCCGCGTCGTCCAGGTTGAAGCCCAGTTGCTGGACGCGATCGCGAAAGGCGTGCCTGCCGCTGTGCTTGCCGAGGACCAGGTTGGAGCGGCTGATACCTACGTCCTCGGGATTCATGATCTCGTAGGTTGCGGCGTTCTTCAGCATTCCATCCTGATGAATCCCGGATTCGTGCGCGAACGCATTCTCACCGACGACCGCCTTGTTCCTGGGCACATGCATGCCCGTTATGCTGGCAACCAGCCGGCTGGTGGGGTAGAGCTTTCGGGTGTCCACGCCCGTCGTCAGGCCATAGTGGTTTGCCCGTGTCCGGAGAGCCATTACGACTTCCTCGAGCGAGCAATTGCCCGCCCGTTCGCCGATGCCGTTGATGGTGCATTCAACCTGGCGTGCCCCGGCGGAAACCGCGGACAGGCTGTTGGCTACGGCCATGCCGAGGTCGTCATGGCAGTGCACGCTCAGCACGATGTCCCCGATTCCCTGCACGTTGCGCCTGAGGTAGGTGAACAGTCCGGCGAACTCCTCTGGCACGGTATAGCCAAGGGTGTCGGGAATGTTGATCGTCCGGGCACCGGCCTCGATGACGGCGGCAATGACCTCGGCCAGGTACGCCGGTTCCGTCCGCGAGGCGTCCTCCGCAGAGAACTCCACGTCGTCACAGTGCCTGCGGGCCATCCGCACCCCATCGACAGCGCGGCGGATGATCTCCTCCTTGGCCATGTTCAGCTTGAAGTTGCGATGGATCTCGCTGGTGGCCAGAAAGACATGGAGCCGCTTGCGGGCGGCGGGCTTCAGGGCCGCTGCTGCCCGCTCGATATCCTGGGGGTGGCACCTCGCAAGACTGCAGATCACGGGGCCGTGAATCTCTGTCGCAATTGCCTGCACAGCATCGAAGTCCCCGGGGGATGCAGCGGCAAAGCCCGCCTCGATGACATCAACCTGCAGGTCCCGCAATGCCGAGGCAACCCGGAGTTTCTCGCCCAGGGTCATGCTGCAGCCTGGCGCCTGCTCGCCGTCGCGCAGCGTGGTGTCGAAGATCAGGACGCGGTCCTGTTTCTGGTTGCTCATGTTCGTCCTCTGACTTCGCTCTCCGGCAACAAACAGCCGTCTCGAAGTGCCAAAAAAAAGACCCCGTCACCTTGCGGGTGCGGGGTCTCGGTGACTCGTGGAAAAATCAGCCGCTCAGACGCCCGCCTCTTAGCCGGCAACCAGTCCCGCTACCAGCAGGTGGGATTCCAGAAGGCTCCGCAGGGGCAGGAGCAGGGCAAGCGCCACCGGCGAGGTGCCGGTAGCGACCGGCTCTGACGTGTGGCAGCGGATCGTTCCCATAGCCTTGAATGGTCGGGTAACGAGCCCTGGTTGTCAACCGCGAGCAGCGAGCAGCCATGCTATCCTCCGGGGCGTCACGGGGCCCCTGCGGATCCCGATCTGCTTCGATGGACACAGATGCCCCGAGTCATTTTTCACGATGTTGATGGCCAGCGCGTCGAGGTCGACGTGCCCACCGGAAACACAGCCATGGAGGGTGCGCTCGACAACGGTGTCGCCGGCATCCTGGCAGAATGTGGGGGTGCCTGCGCTTGCGCCACCTGTCATGCCTACATTGCTGACGCCTGGATCCCGCGCCTCAAGCCGGTCGAGGACATGGAGGATGCGATGCTGGACACCGCCAACGACCGACGCCCCTCCAGCCGCCTGCTCTGCCAGGTGGAGCTGACCCCCGAGCTCGACGGACTGGAGATCTTTGTCGCCCGGAATGAGGCCTGACGGACCCATGCGCCTGGTAACACTCGACAGCCGGGAAGTTGGGGGGCGGCCGGGCATCAGCCTGCCGTCGGGCGAAATCCTCGATCTGTCAGCGTCACCGTCGGGATTGACGGCTTCGCAGTGGAGACCGCAGTCCGTCGTCAGCGTTCTCGCAGAAGGTGACGAGGGATCGGCCCGCGTGGCAAGACTCCTGGCCGAGGTCGAATCCGTGCCGGAAGCGCAACGGCAGGAATGGCGTCGCACGGGACGGCTGCTGCCAGCCGCAGGCACTCGGCTAATGCCGCCGATACGCCGCCCAGGGCTCCTGCTAATGGTCACGGACCGTGGCGCCGGCAGGTCGGCGGCGTACGTCAAGAATCCAAATTCAGCCACGGGACCCGATGCCACGATCCGCCTGCCTGAGGGCAATGGCCGCCAGCTGTTTCTCGTTGCCATGATCGGACTGGTAATCGGTCGGGCTTTGTTTCGGGCAAGCGATTCCCAGGCGGCCCGGGCCATCGCGGCGTTGACCCTGGTAGCCGATCTCGGCACCCGTCGCCTCGCGGGAGCAGCGGAGGATGGCCGCGCAGAGGCGCGCCAGTTTCCGGGTGCCTGCGTCATAGGTCCGGCACTGGTCACCCTGGACGAACTTCCCGGCGGGGCCCCCTGGGGGCTGGTTGCCCGGGTAAACGGCCGGGCGGTGGGCTCTGCAAGTCCTGGCCTGGATGTCGAATCAGCAGCCCGGATCCTGGCGACACTCTCTTCCAGCTATGCCTTCAGGCCCGGCGATATCGTGGGCCTGCCAGCCGGCGCGGGCGAACTGGAATTGCCGGCGGAGAGCGCGGTCACCCTGACGCTGGACCACACTCTCGAGCTGGGCTTCGCCACCGGCAACTGACCGGTAGTGTCCAGTCGCACCCTGAATCTGGACGACCGGCTTTACCGGTATCTCCAGGCGATCTCCTTGCGCGAGCCGGACATCCTGTGCCGGCTGCGGGAAGAAACAGCCCGACTGCCCATGGCCGTCATGCAGGTCTCACCCGAGCAGGGCCAGTTCATGGCATTCCTGGTTCGCGCCATCGGCGCCCGGCACTGCCTCGAAGTGGGGACATTCACGGGCTACAGCACCCTGGCCTGCGCGCTGGCGTTGCCGCCCGATGGCGACATTGTGGCGCTCGACATCAGCGAGGAATGGACCCGGGTCGCGAGGCGCTACTGGGACGAGGCCGGATTGGGCGACAAGGTTCGGCTGCAACTGGGTCCCGCCGGGGAGTCGCTGCGCCGGTTGCGCCAGGCGGGCCGCGACGGCAGCTTCGACTTCATGTTCATCGACGCCGACAAGCCAGGGTACATGGATTACCTGGAGCAGGGCTTCCATCTGGTGAGGGCTGGCGGCCTGATCGCCATCGACAATGTACTGTGGAGCGGCCTAGTGGCCGACCCGGCCGCTGCAGACCGGGACACGGAAGCCATGAGGAACCTCAACGCTAGCCTTCTGGTTGATCAGCGTTTTGATCTGTCAATGGTGCCGATAGGGGACGGGTTGACGTTGCTGCGCAAGCGACCCTGAATAGCAGGTTCGGTCGCGCACTCACGGACAACGAATGATCTCCAGCAATTCCCCTGCGGCACCTCGCGTGCAGCGGACGCCGGTAGCGCCTGTATAGGGCGGGCTGTCGTCAGGTG
>CAZTGY010000005.1:0-24238 GCA_964613445.1 uncultured Chromatiaceae bacterium
CAGCGCCTGCAGGCTCGCGGCGGTGGCCGGGTCGCGGCAGGTGGCGGTGACCCGCCACCCGTCGCCGGCGTACTGACGCGCGAACTCGAGGCCGATGCCCCGGTTGGCGCCGGTGATGAGAATGGCAGGCATCCGCTCTCCCTGACGATCCCGAAGCGTTGAAGTCCGGCCCCGGCGGCCCCATATTCTACGGGTGACAGTGAGCGCACATGGTTGATTCCGTTCCCGCGGCCCTCCGGCCCGGCCCCCTCGACATCGTTGGCGACATCCACGGCGAACTCGCAGCGCTGCAGGCGCTGCTCGCCGTGCTCGGCTATCGCGCGGACGGCTCCCATGCCGACCGGCGCAGCCTGGTGTTCGTCGGCGACCTGTGCGACCGGGGCCCGGACAGCCCGGGCGTCATCCGCTTCGTCGCGGAGCTGGTCGCGGCGGGCCGCGCCCAGTGCGTGCTCGGCAACCACGAGCTGAGCCTGCTGCGCGGCGCGCCAAAGCCGGCCAACGGCTGGTTCTTCGCCGGGGACCACGACCGCGCCGACGGGAAGTTCCTGCACAGCCGGCAGGCCAGCGCCGCGGAGCGCGAGGACATCCTTGGGTTCCTGGCGAGCCTGCCGCTGGCCCTCGAGCGCGAGGACCTGCGCGTGGTCCACGCCGCCTGGCACGGGGCATCGCTGGCCAGCCTGCGGCGGCGACTCCCGGGACGGTCGGTCCTCGACGTGTACCGGGAGCACGCTGCTGCATCCGAGCACTGGGCCGAGAGCACCGGTGCCCGGGGGGACGCGCAGCAGGAGTACCGGGACTGGGGCCGGCACCTGGCCGACGAGAACGTCCAGGTGCCCCTCCTCGCCGCCATCGGGGCCATGGACGAGCAGTTCCAGATGTCGAATCCCGTCCGGGTGCCCACGTCGGGCGTCGAGCGCATGGCCGACGCACCGTTCTTCGCCAGCGGCAAGTGGCGCATGGTGGACCGGGTCCCCTGGTGGCGCGATTACGCCGACGAGGTGCCGGTGATCTTCGGCCACTACTGGCGCTGGTCCAGCCCGGGCGGCGCAGAGCGGTTCTCACGCGGCGAGCGGGACCTCTTCGCCGGCGTCGCCCACAACGCGTGGCTCGGCCCCCGGCGCAATGCCTTCTGCGTGGATTTCTCGGTGGGCGTCCGCTATCGGGAACGCGCCCACCATCCGGGCACGCCCTTCCTGGGGCGGCTCGGCGCCGTGCGCTGGCCCGAGCGTGAGCTGGTGTACGACGACGGCGAGCGCCTGCCGCTCGCGGGCTGAGGCGTCAGCGACTGGGGTCGGGTGTGGCGATGGCCAGCAGTTCGACTTCGAACACCAGCGGCGAGCCGGGCGGAATGGGTCCGGCGCCGCGATCGCCGTAGGCCAGGCCGGGCGGGCAGACCAGCTTCGCCTTCTCCCCGACGCGCATGCGCTGCACACCCTCGGTCCAGCAGGGAATGACCTGGTCGAGGGCGAAGCTCGCCGGCTGGCCGCGGTCGACCGAGCTGTCGAACACGCGGCCATCGGGCAGGGTGCCGTGATAATGGACCTGCACCGTGTCGGTCGCGGCCGGCGACGGCCCGGTGCCGGGCGTGAGCAGCGTGTAGACGAGGCCGGTCCCCGTGCGGACCGCGCCGTCCTCCTGCGCTGCGGTCACGAGGAACTCCAGCGCCCGTCTCTCGGCCTCCGGGTCCTGCCGCTGGCAGCCGGCCGCAAGCACCAGTGCGCCGGCCAGCAGGCCGGCGATCAGGCGCACGGCTCACGCGCCGCGGGCACGGGATCCAGCACCCAGCCCTTTGCCGAGCGGCGTGCCGGGCAGGGAATCGCATAGATGCGCCGGTGCCGGCTGGCCTCGATCTCGTCGCTGTCGATGCGCCAGCCCCGCGCCGTCCACTCGCGCAGCAGCTCCCGGTAACGCCCGACCGGCTTGTCGGCCGGGACCAGGTACTCCTGCCGCGGCACCCCGGGCGACAGCAGGGGCCGGACCTTCCGGAGCACGTCCCTGTCCTGGAAGACCACGTGCTCGTTCCGCCCGATCATCCGCTGGTCGTGCTCCGGGGCCAGGAGGAAGTTGCGCAGGGTGACGAAGTAGATGACGGTCCGCTCCCGGGAGACAGGCTTCTCGAACAGGTACTGGTGGATCTTGAACTGCTCGGTGGGATGAATCCAGGTCCAGATGCTGGCGGCGCCCACGTGCCCCAGGCCGACCGAGACGAAGGCATTCTCCCCCCTGCCCGAGGCCTCCCGCATCGCCTTGTCGGCGAGGGGCGGCGCGAACATCCGGTTCCACGCGCCGATGCCCCAGGGCGTCTCGATGAGCTCGAGGGGCGCAACCTCGTAGGTGTCCTCGTTCTGGTAGGAAAACCCGTGGGTCGGGTGCACGAACTCGTTGTGGGCGAAGTCGAGGCCGTTCTCCACCGAGCGCTGGTAGTTGATCGGGAAATCGAAGACCTGGATCGTCTGCCGCCAGCCCTCCTGGACACCGCCGTCCCCGTACTCCTCGATGCGCATGATGGGCGGGCGCTCCTGCTCGGGGAGGTCGCCGAGGAAGGCGAAGACCAGCCCGTAGCGCTCCTCGGTCGGATAGGCATCGACCCGGACGCGCCCGGGCACGCGGCCATCGCGCCCGAGCGACGGGATGCGGACGCACTGCCCCGCCTGGTCGAACCGCCAGCCGTGATAGGGGCACTCGATGCAATCGCCCGCGGTGCGGCCGGCCGACAGGGAACCGCCACGGTGAACGCAGGTGTCGCTGAGGCATGCGGGCCGCCCCGCCGGGTCCCTGAAGACGACGAAGTCGAGGCCAAGCGCCGTCACGGCCACCGGATCCTGCCCGAGCTCCGCGCTGGTGCACATCGGGTACCAGAAATTCATGAACATGGGCAGTGCTCCTCGGTCAGCGGTCTCAGGCGGCAATGGGCAGGGTGGCGGGGTTGAAGGCAAAGATCCCCAGCGACTCCGCATCCCGGTGCCGGCCGGGATCGTAGCCCCGGGTGTCGGGCGAGTGGAACTCGCGCACGGCGGCACGGGACGCCTGCGTGACGAACGCGGTCCGCTCCCGCCGCAGCATTTCGTAGCGCTGGAATGCCGCCATGGGGTCCCGCACGGCTTCCACGGCGCGGGCCAGCACGACGGCGTCCTCCACCGCCATGGCTGCGCCCTGGCCCAGGAACGGGAGCATCGGATGGGCCGCATCGCCGAGCAGGGTGGCCCGGCCCGCGGTCCACGCCGGCAAGGGGTCGCGATCGAAGAGGCCCCACTTGAAGCACTGGTCCGCCGGAGTCTGCTCGATGATCTCACGGACGACCGGCGCGCAACCCGCGTACCTGTCGAGCAGGTCGGCAATGCCGGAGCGGATCGACCATCCCTCCTCCGCCCACTCCCTGCTCTCGGCGAACGCGGCGTAGTTGAGCAACTCGCCCTGCCGCACGCGATACCGGGCCAGCGACCGGCCCGGACCGATCAGGATGGCCGAGTCGGGAAAGATGCGAACGTGCCCGAGCCGCTCCATCGGCACCAGGCCCCGCCATGCCACGTAGCCGGTAAAGACCGGCGGGTGGCCCGGAAAGAGCGCTTCGCGAACCTCGGAACGGCTGCCGTCGGCGCCGATGAGGAACGCGCCCTGCACGGCGCGCCCGTTCGCGAAGTGCGCGGTGACCGACCCGGGCGACTGGCGGAGCCCGGTGAGGGCATGACCGGCCTGCAGGGCGCTGCTGTCGTTCCGGCGGACGGCATCCAGCAGGACGCGTTGCAGGTCGGCGCGGTGAACCTGGGCGTAGGGCTGCCCGTAGCGCTGTGCCGGCACCGGCCCCCGCCGGTTCGAGACCAGCAACTCGCCGGTGGTGATGTCCATGACGCCACCGTGCTCGGGGATCATGATGTGGCGCGCCATCGGCTCCGCCAGCCCCAGCCAGGCCAGGCCATGCAGCATGTTCGGGCCGACGGTCAGGCCCGCGCCCACTTCCCCGAAGACCGGGGAGCGTTCGAAGACGGCGACCTGGCGCCCGATACGCTGCAGGGCGAGCGCCGCCGCCAGGCCGCCGATGCCCCCGCCAATGATCAGGAATTCCGCCATGTCCGATTCGCCGTCAGCTGCCGAGCGCGCTCGAGGGAGAGCAACCTAGTCAGGAGCCAGCGGGCCGTAAAGCGTGACCAGCAGCTGGTCACGCGGGCGGTACCGGGGTCAGGATGACCGCCGCTGGTCCAGCGCTCCACCGAGCTGCCTGGCAGCCCGCGCGAGCACCGGATGGAAGCGCTTCACGGCCCGGGCGAGCGGCAGCGCGGAATCCGAGTAGCGCAACGTGAGGGCGCCATACACGCGGGACTTCCCCGCCACCGGCACGGCGATGCTCGTGGTCCGGCCCGGGTTGCGCCGCATCTTTGCCTTGACGTCCAGGGCATAACCTCGCTGGCGTACTTCGCGCAGCGTGCGCGCGATCTTCGCGGGCGACCGCGCCGGTGCATGGGCCGGGTCGGTGGATTTCGCCAGCATCCCGAGCAGGCTGCGCCGCTCCTCATCGCCACAGAAGGCCAGATAGGCCTTGCCCGCCCCGCTGGTCAGCAGGGGCACCAGCGTGCCCGGCGTGACGACGTCGATGGCGAGCGGGCTGGCGTAGGTCGTCGTGGCCCTGATCAGCATCGAGGTGCCGAACAGCGTGGACAGGTACACGGGCCAGAGCAGGCTGCCCGCCAGCGCCGCGAGCACCGGCCCGGCGGTGTCAGTGACCCAGGCGTCGTCCTCGAAGGCGCGGCTCAGATTCCTCACCTGGATGGTGACGAAGTAGCGGTTGTCCCTGTCATCGCGCTCCACGTAGCCGGCATCCCGGAGGTTCTCCAGGAGCCGGAAGGTCGTCGTCCGCGGCAGGCCGGTCGCCAGCGCCACCTCGCTGACGAGGGCCCGGTTGCTCCCGTTCAGCGCCTCGAGGACCTGCAGGCCGCGGTGCAGCGCGCGTATGGCATGCACTTTTCCCACGGGGTCAGACGGCGAGGAACTGCTGCAATCGCGCCGCGAACCCGTTCGCGTCGAAGCGGTGCGCGACTCCGGCACGCCGCCTCTCTGCCCACACCGGATCCGGGAAATGCGCGTCGTCCGCGAAGCGCGGGATCACGTGCCAGTGGAGGTGCGGTACCTGGTTGCCGAATGACGCCAGGTTGATCTTGTCCGGCCGGAGCGTGTCGCGCAGCGCCTGCTCGACCGCGAACACCACCCGCAGGCAGTGCTCGCGATCGGCAGGCGCGAGGTCGGTCATCTCGCGGACGTGCTCGCGCCAGACGACGCGCAGGAACCCCGGGTAATCCGGATCGCCGGCATTGACGACCCGCACCCGGGCGTCCCCCCACAGCGCAGGGCCGTCCCGGGACGCGCAGAGCGGGCAATCGGTGGACTGGATCAGGTTCAAGCCTCCTCGCTGCCCCGGCAGCGAGGAGCAGTGTAATTAGTCAGACTTGCCGGCGTCGATGAGCGCCTTGAAGTGCCCGGAATCCTCCGAGAACAGCGTCTCGGCGAAGCGCTCGTCCAGGTCCTCGAGGCGCAGCATGCCCGTGGCGCCGGTGTCGGTCTCGTCCATGGGCACCGGCGGCGGCGGGCGGGACTCCGCAGCCGGCGTGCGACGCTCGGCGGCGGGAGCGGGGGCGGGCGAATCGGCCGGCGGGGCCGGCGGCGGGTTGACGGGGGTACGGCCGAGCTGCAGCCGGCGCGTGATGTCGCTGGCCGGCAGTGCTTCGGCTGGCGGCGCGGCAGCAGGCGCCGCCTCCGCCACGGGTGGCCGCGGCACGACCCGGTCGGCGGTGCGCCGCGTGGGCGAGGCCGGCGGCTTCGCCAACAGGTCGGCAGGTCCACGGTTGCCGATGGGCTTCCACCCCAGCTGCTCCGCGACCCGGCGGATCAGGTCGGCGTCGATCTTGTCGCCCTTGCGCGCGTGGATCTCGCCGAGAGCCGCGTCCATCAGCGTATTGACCAGCCGCGGCACGCCGGCGACGTAGAGGTAGACGCTGGCCGCGGCGTTCACCGCCATGACGTCGTCAGGACTGGCCCCGCCGGCCGTCAGGCAGTGGCGCAGGTAACCGGAGGTCTCGAGCAGCGTCAGCGGGCGCAACTTGACGCGGAAACTGAGGCGCTGGCGCAGCTGGATCAGTCCGGGCACGTCCAGCAACTGGTGCAGCGTGTGGGGGCCCTGGAGGACCAGCGAGACGGGCGCCTGTTGCTCCCCGCACAGGTGCACGAAGCGCAGCAGGCGGCGGGCGAGGTCCACGTTGAGGCCGGAAACGTCCAGCAGGATGATCAACTGGCGTCCGCTGGTGCGCTGGGCCACCAGCGCCTCGCGCAACCGGGCCGTCTGGGCGACGCCGGCGGAGCCGGCCGGCGAGGCACCGAGGCCGTCCAGGATGGAATCCACGAATTCAGCGGGCTCCGCGCTCCGCAGGTCCACGGGCAGGACCTGCACGTCGCTGTCGGCCGGCGCCAGGGCATGCCGCACGAAGGCGGACTTGCCGACACCGGGGCCGCCGGACAGCACGGCGACGCCGCCCGGGAACGTCGCCGCCTGGCGGAGCCGCGCGAGCGCGTTCGCCTGCAGGGGATTGGCGACGAAATACGGGCTGTCGGCGAAGGGGCGCATGGGAGAGGAGCATGACTTAATTCCCCCGCCGTGCCGTTGATGGCCTTCACACCGCCAGCAGCCGGCGGGCCTAGAACCAGACGCGCAGGCCCGCCACCCACCGTGCATCGCGCACACTTTGGCCGGCCTCCCGGGCCAGGTCGCCCGTGTCGCCGAGCTTTCCGGCCCATTCCAGGCCTACGTACGGGGCGAACTCCCGGCGGATCTCGTAGCGCATCCGCAGGCCGGCCGTCAGCCGGCTCAGGCCGTTGCCGATGCCGTTGACCTCGTCATCCCGGCCATAGGCCTCGAGTTCCACCAGCGGCGCAAGGATCAGCTGGTTGGTCAGCAGCAGTTCCGGGCCCGCCTTGAACGTGAGGGCCGACTGGCCGCGCTCGCCAAGGTAGGCGGTCGCCTCCACGTGGATCCAGCCCGGGGCCAGACCCTGGGCCCCCAGTGCGGCGTAGGTCCGCGCCGATTCGGGCTCCAGGTCCTGGCGCAGACCTGCGACGAGGTCCCAACGGCTGGTGAGGGGCTGCCACCAGAGCAGCTCGAGCCTGTTCTCCTCCGTCTCGCCATCGACGCGCTCGCCTTCCGCGCGGAGCAGGACGCGATCCTCGTCCGTCCCGGCCCAGGCCTTTAGGTCCCAGGCCAGCGCGCCGCCCTCCTCCGCGTCCTGCCACTCGAGCTGGTCGAAGAGCACCATCGTGTGCCAGGGGGCATCGTCCATGTGCGTTCCGGTCTCCATCGGAGGTTCGCCGGCCAGGGCCGGCACCGGCATGGCGATGAGACCGAGCAACCAGGTCCGGCCGGGCTTCAGGCTAACCATGCTCGTGCTCCGCCCGGGCGTCACCATCGGTCACGATGACGGTCCGGAACATGCCCGTGCCCATGTGCAGCGCCAGGTGGCAATGGTAGGCCCAGGAGCCGGGTGCATCGGCTGTCACCCGATAGCTCAGCCGGTGGCCAGGCTGCACGATGACCGTGTGCTTGCGCACCTGGTACCGGCCCTGCTCATCCTCCAGGTCGCTCCACATGCCGTGCAGGTGGATGGGGTGGTCCATCATCGTGTCGTTGACGAGCAGGATGCGGATGCGCTCGCCGAGCTGCAGGCGGATGGGCCCGGCCTCGGACATCTTTTGCCCGTTGAAGGACCAGGTGTAGCGCTCCATGTTGCCCGTGAGGTGCAGCTCGATGGTGCGCGAGGGCTCCCGGCCGTCGGGGTCGGCGTGCACGCTCGCGAGATCGGCATAGGTGAGGACGCGACGGCCGTTGTCCCGCAGCCCGACGCCGGGATCGTCGAGCCGCGGTGACGGATTCGACACGCGCATGTCCACGCCGGGACCAAACTCGGCGGGTGCGTGGTGAACCGGCGCCGGGCCGTTCCCACCGGCTGGCATCGCGTGGCCCTGGTGGGCAGACATGTCGTGGCCGGCCCGGGCGTCGTCCGTGCCATGGCCCATGTCGGCCATCGTCAGGAGCACGCGGGCGTCGGTTGCCGGGACTTCGGCCGCCATGCCCGGCCGGGGCGCGAGCGTCCCGCGCGCATACCCGGTGCGGTCCATGGATTGGGCGAAGATGGTCCAGGCGCGGTCCGCCGCCGGGGTGACGAGCACGTCGTAGCATTCGGCGTTGCCGATGCGGAGCTCGTCGACGGCCACGGGACGTACCGGCTGACCGTCGGCCGCCACCACCGTCATCTTCAGGCCCGGGATCCGCACGTCGAAGATGGTCATCGCCGCGGCATTGATGAACCGCAGCCGCACCTGCTCCCCGGGCTGGAACAGCGCCGTCCAGTTGCCGGCGGGCGCCTGGCCGTTCATGAGGTAGGTGTAGGTGTAGCCGCTGACGTCGGCCAGGTCGGCGGGATTCATGAGCAGATCACCCCACATCGCCCGGTCGGCAACCGTCGCCCCGAACCCGTCCCGCCTGGCGTCGCGGAAGAAGTCCGCCACCGTGCGCTGGCGAAAGTTGTAGTAGTCAGGCTGTTTCTTCAGGTGCGCGAGCAGCCGGTCCGGGTTCTCGTCGGTCCAGTCGGACAGCATGACGACGTGGTCCCGGTCGGGGGTCACGGGATCAGGCGTGCGCGGCTCGATTATCAGTGGGCCGTAGAGCCCGAGCTGCTCCTGCAGCCCCGAGTGGCTGTGGTACCAGTAGGTGCCACTCTGGCGCACGGGGAACCGGTAGACGAAGGTCTCGCCCGGCGCAATGCCCGGGAAACTCATTCCCGGCACGCCGTCCATGTCCGCCGGCACGAGGAGGCCATGCCAGTGGATGGAAGTGGGCTCGTCCAGCGTGTTCGTCACCCGCAGCGTGACCGTGTCGCCCTCCCGCCAGCGGACGACGGGCGCCGGCAGCGACCCATTGACGGTGATGGCCTGGCGCGGACGGCCCGTGAAGTTGACGGATGTCGTGCCGATGCGCAGGTCGAAGTCGGTGCCCTCCAGGACGGACGGCGGGGCAACGGGCGGATCCGCTGCGCCGGCCGCGGCGCGCAGCGGGCGCATGCCGAGCGAGAGGGCTGTCGCCCCCACGGCGAGCCCCTGGATGAAACGTCGTCGCCCGCCATCGGGCGGTGGAATCGCGGACATGGTCAGTCTCCTTCTGCTGGGCCGGCCCGGTATGGTCCGGCGGGTTGCGAGAAGGGCTGACTAGTTGAGGAACTTGCCGAAAAGGACGTTGAGCGGGGGATCGCCGGTGTGCCGGCCCGTTTCGCGGCCGATGCGTTGTGACGGGTGGGCACACGGCCGGCCGACTGCGGCGGGCGTGACCGGCACCAGGGCAAACACCCCGGGTGGCTCCGGGAGCCGCAGCCGCCCGGGCGCGGGTGCTTCGTCGTCACTGCCCGGATCCACGGCGGTGGTGGCACAGGCCGCCATGGCGCTGGCGGGCTCGCAGTGCTCGCAGGGCTCGTCCCCGGCCATCGCGGCCATCGCCATCGCGCAGGGCGCCGCCAGGAAATGGAGTGCCGCCAGGATGGCGAGGAACAATCGCTGGTCAGTGATGCGGGTCATTTCAGTCGCCACGGGCCCTACTATACTGCCGGCGCGGTGCCGCCGGAACGGGCCTGGCGGGAATGGCGAACTTCGATCACGGACACGCTCAGGATGAGCCGCCGGAACACTATTATTATGGTGAAGCGAACTGCAGCATTACTCCTCCTGCTGGCACTGATCGTTCCGGACCGGGGCTCCGCCGAGCCGCTGCCGGGCTGGCGGGACACCCCGGTGCGCCAGCGCCTCCTGGACTTCGTCACCGAGGTGACCACGCCGGGCGGGAGCGGTTACGTCACGCCATCCGAGCGCATCGCGGTGTTCGACGACGACGGCACCCTCTGGCCCGAGAAGCCCCGTGCCCAGGGCATGTTTGCCCTGCAGCGCCTGCGCGACACGGCCGGCGACCACGCGGAGTGGCGGACCCGCATGCCCTACGTGGCCGCCCTCGAGCTCGGGAGCAAGTACCTGCAGGAGGCCACGGACGCGGACGTGTTCCAGCTGGTCGCCGCGGCTCACGCCGGCCGCACCCAGGACGCCTTCCGCGAGGACGTGCGCAATTACTTCGCCACCGCCCGGCACCCCCGCTTCGACCGGCCCTGGACGCAGCTGGCCTACGGACCCATGCGCGAGCTGATCTCGCACCTCAAGGCCAACGGCTTCCGGGTCTTCATCAGCACCACCGGCAGCGTCGACCTCGCGCGGGTGCTGGCGGAGGACATGTACGGCATTCCTGCCGACGACGTCCTCGGCAGCAGCGTGGTCAGCACGCTGCGGGAGGAGGACGGGCGCCTCGTGCTCCGGCGACTGGCGACCGTCCACGGGCTGAATGACGGGCCGATGAAGCCACTCACCTTCGACCTGCACGTGGGACGGCGCCCGATCCTCGCCGTCGGCAATGTCAGGTCGGGAGGCGACATCGACCTGCTCCGCTACAGCCGGCAGCCGGGCGTCCCGAACCTGCAGGTGCTGATCCGGCACGACGACTTCGAGCGCGAGTACGCCTACGACGAGCCGGACGGCGCCTCCGTGAAGGCCGCCAATGCCAACGGCTGGCTGGTCGTCAGCATGCGCTACGACTGGCTGCGGATCTTTGGTGCGGAGTAGGTACTCCATCTCGGCCGGCACGCCCGGGCCCTGCGGCGCGTCCTTCACGCCGGCGCGGACCAACTTCGCCGTCTACAGCCGCCGGGCCGCCGGGATGGTGCTGCTGCTCTACCGGGACGACCGCGACGAAGCGCCTTTCCAGGAGATCACGCTGGCACCACCGGCGAATCGCCACTCCTACTTCTGGCACGTGGCGGTCGAGAAGCTGCCGGCCGGAGCCCGCTACAACTGGCGCGTGACGCTGCCGGACGCCGACGGGCCAGAAGCTGAGCTGGAGGTCCTCGATCCCTTCGCCCGGGCGGTCAGCACCGCCAGGTGGCGGCGGGACGCGTGGCGTCCTGGCGGCCCTCTCGGCCTCCGGGGCGTCGTGGTGCCGCCATCGGGCGCGCCGCGCCCGGCGCCGATCGGCCTGGAGGGCGCCGTGATCTACGAACTGCACGTGGGCGGGTTCACCCGCCACCCGTCGTCCGGCGTGCGCGAGCCGGGCACCTTCAGCGGGCTGGTCGAGAAGATCCCCTACCTGCGGGACCTGGGCGTCACCCACGTGCAGCTGCTGCCGGTCGCGGCATTCGACGAGCAGGACGTGCCCGCCCCGGTCGCCGCGCTCGGCCTGGCGAACTACTGGGGCTACAGTCCCGTCGCCCTGGCCAGCCCGCACCCCGGTTACGCCTCGGGGCCGGATCCGGCCAGCCACGAGGGCGAATTCCGGGCCATGGTGCAGGCCTTCCACGCGGCCGGCATTGGCGTGCTGCTGGACGTGGTCCTCAACCACACGGCGGAAGGCGGGGCCGGCGGACCGGTACTGAACTTCAAGGGGCTCATGCCCGATGACTTCTACCTCCGGGACGGCCGGGAGTTCCGCGACTACACCGGTTGCGGCAACACCATCAACACCAACCACCCGCTGGTTACCCAGGTCATCGTGCAGGCGCTGCGCATCTGGGCGGAGGAGCGGCACGTGGATGGCTTCCGCTTCGATCTGGCGAGCGTGTTCGTCCGCGGCAGCGACGGCGCCCCGCTCCTGCAGCCCCCGGCGCCCTGGGCCATCGAGCAGGCGCTGCCCGGCACGCCGCTGATCGCGGAGCCCTGGGACGCGGCGGGCCTTTACCACGTGGGCAATTTCCCGGGACACGGCTGGAGCGAATGGAACGGCCGCTACCGGGACGCGCTGCGGCGCTTCCTCCGCGGCGAGCCGGGGCTGACCGGCGAGATCGCCACGTGCCTGGCGGGCAGCAGCGACCTGTACCAGGCGAGCGACCGGCGCCCCGCGCACAGCGTCAACTACGTCACCTGCCATGACGGCTTCACGCTGCACGACCTCTTCAGCTACCGGGAGAAGCACAACGACGCCAACGGCGAGGACAACCGGGACGGCTGGGAACACAACCTGAGCTGGAACTGCGGCACGGAGGGCGAGACGCTGGACGAGCCCACGCTGCGCCTCCGGGGCCAGCACGCGCGCAACGCTGTGGCGCTGCTGCTGCTGTCCCAGGGCACGCCGATGCTGCTGGCCGGCGACGAGGTGCTGCGCACCCAGCGCGGCAACAACAACGCCTGGTGCCAGGACAACGAGACGTCCTGGTTCGACTGGCGCCTCACGGAGACCAACGGGGACATGCTGAATTTCGTGCGGCAGATGATTGCCCTGCGGCGCCGGCACCCCAGCCTGTCCCGGCCCGCGTTCCTCACGGGGCGCACCGACCCGGCCCGGGGCATGCCGGACATTGCCTGGCACGGCAACGTGCCGGGCGAGTCGCCCTGGGATGGCGGGTCCCGCTACCTGGGGTTCACCCTGGCGGGGTGCGGCGCGGAGGAAGAGGACCTGCACGTGCTCGTCAACATGTCGGACCGGAGCGAGTCGGTTGAGCTGCCGGTCATTCCCGGGCGGCGCTGGCACCTGGCCGTGGACACCGCGAGGGAATCCCCCTGGGACATCGTCGCGCGGGACGCGCAGATCACCTGGGTGGCGCCCCGCTACCTCAGCCAGCCGCAGAGCGTGGTGGTGCTGGAGGCACGCTGACGGGCTCGTTGACAGCCCGTGTCAGCGGGCCTAGCCTCGGGTTGACGCGGCTTAAGAAGAATCAACCAGGGAGAGCGCACCATGTCCGTCGCCAAGGTTTCCGAGATCAGCTGCACTTCCTCGAAGAGCTTCGAGGAGGCCATGAACAAGGGCCTGTCCCGGGCCAGCAAGACCCTGCGCAACATCAAGAGCGCCTGGGTCAAAGAACAGCACGTGCGCGTATCAAAAGGCAAGATCGTCGAGTACCAGGTGAACATGCTGGTCACCTTCGTGCTCGACGACTGAGGCTTGACGTGGTTCCGGGTAGCGGCAAGAAGCGCAGGAAGAAGTCCGCGAAGAAGGTGACGGGCAAGGTCCCGGCGGGACTGCACCCGATCGACAACGCGCTGCTGGAAGTCGCCCGGACGGGTGAAGGGCGGGTGCTGACCGCCGACGAATGGCAGACGCTCCGCGCCCGGATTGCGGAACAGCGCGATGCCACCGAGGACGAACTGGACGCACTGCTGGCCAGCTGCCCCTACGACACCCGCCTCGCCGTTACCGCCTGGGCCTTCCGGCACCTCTGCGCCCACGCGCAGGAAGGCGGCTCGTTCCGGCACCTGATCTACGGCCGGCTCGATTTCGGCCTGGACGCCTATGCCACGCTCTATCTCGCGGGCGGGATGACCCTGAGCAACCTGTTCCACGACGCCCGTGAACAGGGCGTGCTGCCGGTGGCGCCGGGCGACGAATAGGCCGGACCTAGTCCGGCTGGTGGCGCCAGCGGCGCTCCTGCACGGACTCCTCGTGGAAGAATCTCCGGGGGTTGCCGCACATCCAGCAGCTGCAGGGAGTTCCAGTGGTCGCACGGAGGCCTGCCAGGCGCGCCACATCCCGGGGCTCGCCACCCGCAGGATGGCTGGCCACGACGGCGCGCCAGCGGTTCTTGACGCGGGAAAGATGATGACGGCGCAGGGCCCGGTTGCCGGTTTTCATGCCGGTTGGACCACGCGGCCGGTCGAAAAGATCCCGACTCATTCGAAGATGTAGGTCAGGGGCAGCACCCGGCGGAACCCGGGCACCCGGTCGCCCTGGCACGCAGCGCCCGTGCACCGGTCGAAGACCGTCAGGACGGTGACGACCCGCCTGCCGTCCCGGACGGCATCGGCCGAGACCCGCTCGGGGTACATCGCAACCGGCTCCGACGAGGCTGCAGTGCTGGCGTCGTAGGCCGGGCTGTCGGCGCTGCTGCCAAGGCGCGCGATGGCGATCCGTCCGGTGTCCAGGTCGAGCAGGGCGTGACCCCGGAAGACCTCGGTGGACTCGATGTACTGGCCGTAGTTCACGTAGCCGTACTCGAGGAACACCAGGGGCTTGCCCGCGACCGCGGCGCCCTGGAGGCGCCACCAGGGCAGCGGCAGCTCCGCCAGCCAGGCGGGCGCGGGATTGACGCGATCGGGGAACTGGGGCCAGACCAGCACCGGCGGCGCGCCGGTCTCCGTGTTGAATACGTAGTCCCGGACACAACGGAGAATGGCGTGAACCCCGGTGCGCACCACGTTGCAGCCCGGGCCGTTCTCGGCGTAGGAGTAGCCGGGCGGTTCCGGCAGCCGGTGACGGGTGCTCCCGGTGACCGACTGGAGATACACGCCGCCGTGCTTCACCCCCTGCCCGGGCCGGGGCTCGTCGGGGGGCTCCGTGACCAGCCGCCACTGGAATCGCGCGCCGAAGCGCAATTCGCCAACGCCCCGGATGCCCAGGTCCAGGGCCTCCGCGGACGTGACGTTGCCCGGCGGGTCCCCGGCGGCGGCCTCTACGGTGAGCGCCCCCAGGGGTGCCATGACCGCCGCCAGAACCGCGCCCAGAACCTCAGCTCGCCTGCTCATGGCGGTCCTTCCGGGGCGATACCCACATCCGGATCACGGCGCGGCAGACCGGCTCGCCCTGGCGGTCCGTGATGGTGACCGGCACGGGCAGTTCGACCGGCGGGCCGAAGGCCGGCAGGGCAGGCAGCTCGGCCGTGGCGCGCAGGTCGCTGCCCCCCTTCTTCATATACTCCACGCTCATCCCCTTCGGGATCCAGCGGTGGCTCGCGGGGACCGTCGCCTCGCTCATGATCCCGGCGGCCAGTTCCGCCATGTTGCACATGGCGATGGCGTGCACGGTGCCCAGGTGGTTGGTGACCGCCCGGCGCTTGCGGATCGCGACCTCGCAGTAACCGGGACGCAGCGCCACGAAGCGCGGCCGCACGGACGAGAAATAGGGTGCCTTCAGGCAGATCAGGCGGCTGAACAGCCACTTGCCACCGGGCAGCGGGGCCAGGCGGCCCCAGGTCGCCAGCAGGGATTCGGCCCCGGCCATCGTCCACCCCTCTTCCCGTTGCGGGCCTCCGCGCAGCTTACCGGTTCCCCGGCCCGGCGTTCGTAAAAACCCGTATGTACCCCCCCGCCCGGAACGGGCAATGTCCATCCGGGAGGAACTGACATGTTGAATATCACGCCGCGGACCACCATCGCCGAGCTCCAGGAGGGCCCGCCGGCACTGATGCAGGTGCTGAAGTCCTCCGGCTTCTATCGCGAGGGCGACGACACCGCGGTGTCGATCAGCCAGTTGTGCCTGTCCTGGGGCCTGAACCCGGCAATCCTGTTGATGATGCTCGAGCCGGCCATGGCCAAGGCCAGGCCCCCGCTCCTGGACATCGAGCCGTTCATGGCCATGCCGCTGCCGGAGTTCGTCAGCCACATCGAGGACGTCTACCACACAGGGCTGCGCGCCCAGCTGCCGCGCCTGCAGGCGCTCGCTGCGGAGCTCGCCGGCTCGGCACCGGACGACTCGCGGCTCGGGGCGCTCCGCAAGGAAGTGGACCAGGTGGCGGAGGAACTCCACTCCCACCTCGCCCACGAGGAAGAGGCCCTGTTTCCGATGATCCGCGGCCTGGCCGCCGGCACGGTGGTGGCCACCCGCTGCGGCAGCGCCGTGGCGGGGCCCGTCGCCTGCATGGAGAACGACCATGCCGAGGCCGAGCGCACCCTGCTGCGCCTCCGCGAGCTGACCAATGACTACACGGTGCCGGCGACCGCCGGCCCGATGCTGGCGCTCCTCGTCGAGTTCGACCGGGACCTCCGCGAGCACATGTACAAGGAGAACGAAGCGCTGTTTCCCCGCGCGATCGAAGCCCAGCGGGAGGCTGCCCGGAAGCAGCCTGCGGCGGCGCCACCCCAGCCGGCCCGGGCCGGCGCATGAAAATAGATGTCCTGCTGGAGCCGGACCAGACACCGGACCAGCTGACCGAGCTCGCCCTGCTCTGCGAGCAGGCCGGCGTGCAGACCATGTGGCTGCAGAACTACGTGGCCTGCCGGGACGCGTTCATGTCCCTGGTGCCGGCGGCACTGGCCACCCGCCGGGTGGGACTCGGCGTCTGCGTCATCAGCCCCTGGGAAATGCACCCGGTGAAGATGGCCAACTCGCTGCTGACGCTCCAGGAATACTCGAAGGGTCGCGCCAGCCTGGTCATCGGTGGTGGCGGCGAATGGCTGGCGAGGCTCGCCATCGAGCCGGTGAAGCGCGTGCGCGCCGTGCGCGAAGCCATCGAACTGGTGCGCGGCGGCGTGAGCGGCAAGCCCCTCACGTACCAGGGCGAGCTCTTCAAGGTGTATGGCTACCGGCCCCAGTTCGGCACGGGCCACGTTCCGCCGCGGGTCTACGCCGGGGCCAACCAGCCCCAGATGCTGAAGGCCACGGCGCCCGCGGCCGACGGCGTGATGTACAGCGACATGACCCGCCAGCTCATCGCCGGCACCATCGGCCGGACGACCGAGGCCCTGGCGGCGAAGAGCCGGAGCACCGAGGGCTACGCGATCAACAACATCTGGGCCTGGCACGTGAAGCCCGACCCGGCGGTGGCGCGCCGGGAGGCCTGCCGGGAGCTGCTGCTGCGGGGCCTGCTGGAACCCTGGTACCTGGAGTCCTTCCTGGACGCCGACGATTGCGCGCTGGTGGCGCGGGAAAAGCGCGCGTTCTTCCAGGCCTACCGGGACCGGTCCGGCGTGATCAAGGGCGTGCCGGACGCACTGGTGGACAAGCTCCTCGCCAACTTCACCTTCACGGGCACGCCGGACGAGATCGGGCGGCGGTTGCCCGAGCTGCGGGCCTTCCAGGAGGCTGGCGTGACAGAGCTGAACTTCCGGCTGCATGACGATCCGGCGGACGCGATCCGGCTCATTGGCGAGCAGGTGATCCCGGCACTTGGCGGGTGACATCTTGGGCCCGGTTGCCCCCCCGAGGTCCGGCCCGATGCACACCGCCCGTCCCCTTCCCGCTGCACGCTCGCCCTCGCCGCGGTCCTGCTCGCGGCAGCTGCCGGGGCCCAGACTCCAGGCAAGACCGACGAAAGGCCTGTACTCCCATGTGATGGACATGTCGTCGCTGAAGCTCGGCCCGGAAAACTACAAGGGCATTCCGGAGACGCCGGTGCCGGCCAATGCGGTGCTGGTGACGGATTTCACCGTCCGGCGCTGACGGCCCGCACGAGCCACGTGGCGCTCGCCATCCGCACCGTGCCGCCGACGGCGTGAGGCTCCAGGGCGGCCCGCACCGCCGCCGTCGCGGCCTGCTGCTCTGCCGGACCGGCAGCCGCGAAGGCGCTGGCGGCGAGGCCCATGCGGGTCATCTGCAGCACCGCGTCGTCGAGGCTGCCGAGGTCAAGCGGGTGATCGAGCGGATCGATGCTTATGGCCCCGTAGCCGCTCGCGCCCAGGATGTCGCGCAGCCGGCCGCCGTCGGCGAAGGCGTAGGGTCCGGGCGCGTGAGGCGGCTGGGGCTCGGGCCGGGGCAGCACGGTGAAGGCAGCCCGGACGCATTCGGCCATCCAGGGATTCTGGTCCAGCGCGCGCCAGCAGATGAAGGCGAGCCGGCCATCCGGCGCCAGGGCGGTCCGCAGGTGGGCGAAGGCCGCCACCGGGTCGGCGAAGAACATCACGCCGAAGCGGGACACGAGGAGATCGAAGCCGCCCCGCTGGAGCGGCATCGCGGCCGCGTCGCCGAGCGCGAAGTCCAGGTTGCCGGTGCTGCCGAAGCGCTCCCGGGCCACGTCCAGGATCACCGCGGACACGTCCACGCCGAGCACCCGGCCCGAGGAGCCAACCGCGCGGGCCAGCGCGGCGCTGGTCACCCCGCCGCCGCAGCCGACGTCGAGCACCCGCTCGCCCGGCTGCGGGGCCGCGTGGTGCAGGAGGCGCGCCGACAGGGGCTCGATCATGCGCTCCACGCGCTGGATGTTCTGGACCCAGCGACGCCCGCCCTCCTCGTTCCAGAACGTCGGCTGGTCGGGGGGTGTCGGAGTGGCGTTCATCGGGGACCTGTCGTGCAGTGCGGGAGTGTGAGAAGTATAGGACGAGGTTGTCTGACCGGCTTGTTTCGCTATCCTCTGGATACACGCGGGGTATTCACCCCGCCATCGCCACGGAGGTAGCCATGCACGCCCCGCCCGCACCCCGCCGCACCCATACCGCAAAGCGCCTGGCGCTGGCCGGCCTGGCGCTCGGCGCCATGGCCTCGCTGCAGGCGGCGCCGCTGGGCTGGGTGCTGAACACCAACCAGACGCTCGACCTGGTGAACGTGGCCACCAACGCCGACGTCCCGTACAACACCACGCCCTTCCCGAGCGACAGCCTGGCGGTTACACCGGGCGGAACGCTGTTCGCGGCGGACCCGTCCGGCAACCTGTGGGACGTGACCGGCCCGCCGATCCCGGTCGGCGCGACCCTGCGCACGCAGATCGCCGACCTGGACTGGGCCGCCAATGGCCTGTGGGGCTACAGCAATGCGTCCCAGGAACTCTTCTACTTCGACCTGGGCAGCAGCAGCGTCACCTACGCCGCCACGCTGGCGCTGCCCGGCAGCCTGTCGCCGGGCGCCGTCGTTTCCGGCGTCGCCCATGACGCGGGCACCGGTGACATCTACCTGTCGGCCTGGGACGGATTGAACAACGACCTGCTGTTGCGCGTGGCGGCTTCCACCACCTCGGCCCTGCTGGTGGGCTCGATGGCCCACGGCGACGGCTTCAGCTACATCTCCGACATCGACTTCGACGGCGCTGGAACCCTGTACGCCGTCACCTGGTTCCACCGCTGGTTCTACAGCGTGTCGCCGACCACGGCAGCCACCACCTTCCTCAGCAGCGGCCCACACCGGGACAGCACGGCAATGGCGCTGCAGCCGGTCCCCGTGCCGGCGGCGGCCTGGCTGTTCGGCGGGGGGCTGATGGCTCTGGGAGCCTGCGTGCGGCGGGCCTATATGCTCGAGAACAGCAAGTAGCCGGCCCTGGTGGACATTGACCGCGGGCCGGCACCTTACCAGGCATCGGCCCGCCGGTTCTCGTCATCCCGACGGCTTCGGCGGTCCCGCGGGTTCCTCGTCGGGCCTGGTCACGGCGCGGATGGCGATGATGACCGGCACGAGCACCGACGCGACGATGCCGGCCGCGAGCCCGTTGTTGTAGAGATTGAGCCCGGCGTGCATCGGTCCCGTGGTCAGCGCGGCGGACGAGTGCACGAACCCGGCGACGAGCCCCCATTGCCAGCCGAAGCGGCCGGCTATCGGCGCGAGCGTCGTCCCGAACAGCGCCGCGAGCTGGATCGACGGGTCGTCGATGGCCCAGGGCTTGGCAAGGGAACCGATGAATACGCCGAGCATGATCGGCACGATGTTGCGCGGGTGCTTGCCGCAGGCCGCGAATCCGACGATCGTGAAGATCGCGCCGATGACGGGACCGTTCAGGTCGCCGCCGATGGACACCACGTAGAGCGTGGCAATCGCGCCGCACAGGCCCATGTTCACCAGCGTCGGCCCCAGGCCGGCCAGCGCGATGAAGTCCGTCGGCGCCTGCCCCGACGTCCTGACCAGGGCCATGAGGCGCGGGAACGCCGCACGGTCCAGCAGGAACCCGCCGGCGACCATCGCCACGAACAGGACGGCCAGGAACCCGCCCAGCAGGACGTTGTTGCCGCTCGTCCAGATGAACACGGGGTCCGGCGTGAACCCGTACGAGCGGAACATGGCGACGACCAGCGTACCGACGAGCCCCGCGGCGAACCCCATGTTGTACAGGCTGAAGCCCATGTGCGCCTTCGCGAGCTGCGCGGCCGCGGGCGGCAGGATGAAGCCGATGAGGAGCGTCGTGGCGATGCCAAGCGGGACCCTGGTCGCCAGCCCGAGGCTGCTGCTGAACAGGATCTCCGAGAAGATGGGCGCGAGCGCCACGCCGAAGAAAGCGGTGTTGATGTGCGCCGAGAACGGTTGCCCGCGGAAGCGCGAGTACAGCCACACGCCGGCCACGATGCCCCATACGTTCAGCAGGTTCTTGCCGAACAGGCCGAAGCCGAGCACGAGAAGCAGCGCCGCGACTGCGGAGCCCGTCATCCTTGCCCGCGACTTGTGGTAGACGAAGCAGGCCGCCAGCGTCAGCATGCCCGCGCTGACGCAGCCGGCGCCGATGCCGCCGATGCCGAAGTAGTCGGTCAGCAGCACGTCACGGGAGATCAGGATCGCCGCGAGGCCGCGGGCAATCCCCGCGGGCGAGTCCACCAGGAAGCCAAAGGCCACGAACGCGGCGGCCAGCAAGGCGACGGTCAGCAGCACCTGCGAGTCGGGCGGTACCGCAACGTCGTGGTGCGCCTGTCCAATGGCTTCAGCCGGCATCCGCAGCTTCTCCCGCAACCGCCGCCGGACGGGATCCGGCGCCTTGAGGTGCTACTATCCTAGTGCTATTGTCGTTCGAAACAAGCAACCGGCCTCGTGGCCCGATAATCGCCTGGGGGAATCTGTGCACCTCACACCGCGCGAATTCGACAAGCTCATCATCTACATGCTGGCCGACGTCGCCCTGAAGCGAAAGGCCAAGGGCCTGAAGCTCAACCACCCGGAAGCCGTTGCCGTCATATCGGCCGCCGCGCTCGATGGCGCGCGCGCGGGACAGACCATCGAGGAAGTGGCCAAGGCGGCCCGCGGGGTCCTCACCAAGGACGACGTGATGGACGGCATCGCCGACCTCATCCCGATGGTCCAGATCGAGGCCGTGTTCACGGACGGCAGCCGCCTCGTGACCGTCCACACGCCGATCCAGTGACCGCCGGACAGCCAGGGAGCCCGAGATGGGAAGCGTAAAATCATTTCCGAGCGTCGGCCCGAACATCGACCCGGCCACGACCGAGGTTCCTGTCGGCGGCTACGTCTGCCGGAAGGAGCCCGTCGGCTTCCACGAGCAGCTCAAGGCGACCAGGCTCAAGGTGCGCAACACCGGCGACCGGCCCGTGCAGGTCGGGTCGCACTTCCACTTCTTCGAAGTCAACCGGGCGCTCGAGTTCGACCGCGCCGCGGCCTTCGGCCAGCACCTGCACATCCCGGCCTCCACGGCGCTGCGGTTCGAGCCCGGTGACGAGCGCGAGGTCGTGCTCGTGCCCTACCTCGGCAAGCGGGCGGCATACGGCTTCAACAATCTGACCGACGGCCCCACGGCCGGCAAGGCCGGCGACGCGAAGAAGGTGAAAGCCGTTGCGCTCGCTGCCAAGCGCGGCTTCCGCTCGCCGGGCGCGAAGCGGCCGGCGAAGGGCTGAGGGGGAAACGCCATGACGACCATCACCCGCAACGAATACGTCGGCCTGTTCGGCCCCACGACGGGCGACCGCATCCGCCTCGGCGATACCGGGCTCTACGTCGAGATCGAGCGCGACCTGCGCGGCCCGTCCGGGGACGAGATCGTGTTCGGCGGCGGCAAGAGCATGCGCGAGGGCATGGGCATGGACAACCGGATCACGCGGGCCGGCGGCGCGCCGGACCTCGTGATCACGAACGTGACGATCATCGACGCCGTGCTCGGCGTCGTGAAGGCCGACGTCGGCATCAAGGACGGCCGCATCTGCGCGATCGGCAAGGCCGGCAATCCCCAGACGATGAACGGCATCACGAAGGGCCTGGAGTGCGGACTGGCGACCGACGCGATCTCCGGCGCCAACCTCATCCTGACTGCCGGCGGCATCGACACCCACATCCACTTCATCTCGCCACAGCAGGCGTTCGCCGCGCTGTCCAACGGGACGACCACGCTGATTGGCGGCGGCACCGGGCCCTCGGACGGCTCGAGCGCAACCACGGTCACGCCGGGCGCGGGCAACATCCGCACTATGCTGCGCGCGTTCGAGACCTGGCCGGTCAACGTCGGCATCCTGGGCAAGGGCCACGGGCACGGCAAGGCCGCCCTCGTCGAGCAGGTCAAGGCCGGTGCCGTGGGCTTCAAGTGCCACGAGGACTGGGGCACGACGCCCGCGGTGCTGCGCTCCGCGCTGACCGTGGCGGACGAGATGGACGTCCAGGTCTGCATCCATACCGACACCCTCAATGAGTCGGGCTTCGTCGAGGACACGATCGAGGCATTCGAGGGCCGCGCCGTGCACTCGTTCCACACCGAGGGCTCGGGCGGCGGCCACGCACCGGACATCATCCGCATTTCCGGGCTGCCGAACGTGCTGCCGTCCTCCACCAACCCGACCCTGCCCTACGGCATCAACTCGCAGGCCGAGTTGTACGACATGATCATGGTCTGCCACCACCTCAGCCCGGATATCCCGTCCGACGTCGCATTCACCGAAAGCCGGATCCGCGCCGAGACGATTGCCGCCGAGAACGTCCTGCACGACCTCGGCATCATCTCGATGATGTCCAGCGATTCCCAGGCGATGGGGCGCATCGGCGAATGCTGGCTGCGCACCATCCAGACCGCCGACGCCATGAAGATCGGGCGCGGCAAGCTGCCCGAGGACGCGAAGGGCAACGACAACTTCCGCGTGCTGCGCTATGTCGCCAAGATCACCATCAACCCGGCAATCACCCACGGCATCTCCCACGTCCTTGGCTCGGTCGAGGTCGGCAAGATCGCGGACCTGGTGCTGTGGGAGCCCGGCTTCTTCGGCGCCAAGCCGAAGATGGTGCTGAAGAACGGCGTCATCAGCTGGGCCCTCATGGGCGACCCGAACGCCTCGCTGCCGACGCCGCAGCCGGTCTACTACCGGCCCATGTTCGGGCAGTTCGGCCACACCCTTGCCGACTCCTGCATCACCTTCGTCTCCGGCGCGGCGCACGCGGCGGGGATACGGAAGAAGCTCGGCCTGAACCGGCAGGTCATTGCCGTGAAGAACACGCGCAGGATCGGCAAGCGCGACATGGTGCGCAATTCCGCGACGCCGAAGATCGAGGTGAGCGCGGAGACTTTCGCGGTCACGGTGGACGGGAAGCACGCGACTGTCGCGCCACAGAAGACGGTCTCCCTGAACCAGAAGTACTTCTTCAGCTGAACCGGTTGCCATGATCCTCATCGAGTCCGTCCTCGGAAACGCCGGCCAGCCTGAGTGGGCTGCGCGACTTGCCGGCGCAACCGTCGACACCCTCGCGCTCGACCACTGGGAGGCCCAGAAGAATCGCCTGCGCAAGAAGACCGTGGGCGGCCTCGAGATTGCCGTGTCGCTCAGCCGCGGGACGTTCATGCAGACCGGCGACGTGCTGCTCTGGGACGCCGTGGCGAAAACGGCGGTGGTCGCGGCGCTCAGCCTTCGCGAGGTCATGGTCATCCACCTCGACGGGCTCGGCCCGGGCGCCCCCGAGATCGCGCTACGCACCTGCGTGGAACTCGGGCACGCGCTCGGCAACCAGCACTGGCCGGCGCTGGTGAAGGGCGGCGAGGTCTACGTGCCCCTGACCGTGGACCGCAAGGTAATGGCCTCGGTCATGAACACGCACCACTTCGAGGGAATCCGCTACGAGTTCGTCCCGGGCTCGCGGATCGTCCCCTACCTCGCGCCGCACGAATCCCGGCGGCTGTTTGGCGGCGCCGAGGGCCCGGTCCACGGCCACGCGCACGAACGCTACGCGGTGGTCGACGAGGAAACCGGACGCGCCTACAGCCACCCGCCGACGGCCCCGCAACCCGCACGATGACCGGAGCCGCACCTGCCCCGTCGGCACACGCCGACGCGTCGCTCCTCGTCCGGACGCTTCAGTTCGGCGACTCGATGCTGCCGGTCGGGGCGTTCGCCTTCTCCGGGGGCCTCGAATCCGCGATCCAGAAGGGCGTCGTCAGCGATGCCACGACGCTCCTGGCCTTCACGCGCACTGCCGTCGAGCAGGCGGCACGGGGCGACGGCATCGCCGTGATTTTCGCGCACCGCGCCGCCTCCGCCGGCGACCTCGACGAGCTCGGTCGGATCGACGCGCTGGTATTCGCGCGCAAGCTGTCTGCCGAGAGCCGGACGATGACGGTGCGCATGGGCAAGAAGCTTGCCGAACTCGCCGTCGAGGTGACCGGGGCACCGCTGCTCCGCGACTGGCGCGGGCGCATCGAGGGCGGCGCGACGCCCGGCTGCTTCCCGGTCGCCCTGGCCGCCGCCTTCGCTGCCCAGGGCGTCGGGCACCGCGCCGCCTTCGCCGTTCACCAGTATGGCGTCGCGACGATGATCCTTGGCGCCGCGCTCCGCCTCATGAAGGTCAGCCACGTGGACACCC
>CAZTGY010000006.1:0-2590 GCA_964613445.1 uncultured Chromatiaceae bacterium
GCGTGCGAGAGCACCACCGCGTCGATCCGGGCTGCTTCGAAGGGAAACGGCTCCCGGTTGCGGGCCTCGCGCTGCCGGCCGCCCTGGACCAGGCCGCATTCCAGGAGGATCGTCCACTTGCCGATCCTGAGGATGTGGCAGGAACCGGTGACCTCGCGGGTGGCGCCGTAGAACTCGAGTTCGAAGGGGTCGGCCATCGGACGGTGCTGGTGGCTTCTGGTTGCTATCCGCTGGTGGGGGAGCTTAACCTAAACGGGGATCCATCAAGGAGTCGCTCCATGCTGAAGGAATTCAAAGAGTTCGCCATGCGTGGCAACGTCGTTGACCTCGCCGTCGGCGTGATCATCGGCGCGGCCTTCGGCAAGATCGTGACGTCCATGACCAACGACGTGATCATGCCGGTCGTGGGCCTGGTGCTGGGCAAGGTGGACTTCAGCAACCTGTTCATCAACCTGGGCGAGGGCGACTTTGCCACGCTGAAGGCGGCCACGGACGCGGGTGCGCCGATACTTCGCTACGGCACGTTCATCAACACCATCCTGGACTTCCTGATCCTCGCGTTCATCATCTTCATGATGGTGCGGGCCATGAATCGCATGAAGGCCGCTGCGCCGCCGCCGGCGCCTCCGGGCCCGACGCCTGACCAGCAGCTGCTCACCGAGATCCGTGACCTGCTGAAGAGCCGCTGAACGCCAGGGCGCAGCTGCCCGGCCAGGCAGCACCGATGACGGTGACGGTCAGCCCGCGCGGCGCCAGCCGCTGGGCAGCGGGGCACCCGTGGATCTACCGGACGGACACCCGCCTGCCCCAGGGCATCGCCAGCGGCGCCATCGTCCCGGTGCAGGACGAGCGCAGCCGCTTCCTCGGCCAGGCCTGCGTGTCCCTGCAGTCGAAGATCGCGCTCCGCCGCATCTCCCGCTCGGACCAGCCCGTCGACGTGGGCTTCTTCCGCGAGCGCATCGCCGCGGCCGCGCAGCTGCGCCGGAACCTGTACCCGGGGGACAGCGCGTACCGGGCGATCCACGGCGACGGCGACGGCCTGCCAGGCCTGGTGGTCGACCGCTACGGCGACTGGCTGAGCGTCCAGTTCCTGATCCCGGCCATGGAGCAGCGGCGTGACCTGCTGGTGCCGCTGCTGGTGGAGCAGTTCGCCTGCAAGGGGATCATGAACCGCTCGGATGCCGGCGTGCGCGCGCTCGAGGGCCTGTCCCAGGAGAAGGGGCTGCTGTGGGGCTCGGTGCCCGACCCGGTGGTCGTCCGCGAGGGGCAGCTCGAGTTCGCGGTGAGCCTCGAGCACGGGCAAAAGACGGGCAGCTTCCTGGACCAGCGCGAGAATCACGTGGTGGCCGGGCGGTATGCCCGTGGGCTCGCGCTCGACTGCTTCAGCTATATCGGCGGCTTCGCGCTGCAGATGGCGCGGCGCTCGGAGCGCGTGACGGCCGTGGACAGCTCCGGGCCGGCCTGCGAGCAGATCCGGGCCAATGCCGACCGGAATGGCATCACCAACGTGGAGGTCCTCGCCGAGAACGTCTTCGACTTCCTGCGCGCGGCGGTGGACGCCGGGCGCCGGTACGACACGATCGTGCTGGATCCGCCCGCATTCGCGAAGAGCAAGGACGCCATCGCGGCCGGGCTCCGCGGCTACAAGGAGGTCAACCTGCGGGCCATGCAGCTGCTGAACCCGGGCGGCTACCTGATCACGTCCAGCTGCAGTCACCACGTGGACGAGGCGGCCTTCGAGACCATGCTGCAGGCCGCGGCAGCCGACGCGCGGCGCGAGGTGCAGATCATCGAGAAGCGCGGCGCCGGCCGCGATCACCCCGTGCTGCTCGCCCTGCGGGAAACCCGCTACCTGAAGTGCTACGTCCTGCGCATGATGTAGGTTGGTTTTGCGCGAACTGATTCGGCGCTTCGGCGAGACCTGTAGCGGCGCGCGTGCGAAGCGGGCAATTATTCGAGACTGCCGACTAGATGCACGGCGCAAGCATGGTCAGCGCCGGAAAGCCGAAGCGGCGATGAAGGTCCCTGCCTAGACCTTCCGCCGCAACCACCCCATCACGCCGAGAGCGGAGCCGAGTAGCCAGACTGCTGCAGGGATTGGGATCGGCGAGATATTGGCCAGAAAAGCCTGGCGCTCATTCAGAGAGTTGGTGGCTTTGCCAACTATCCATTGGCCGTCCGCCGAGATGGCGTTTACCTCGTTGAGTGTCCACCCGGTAAGCCCGGTTGCGCCATTCGCTACGAGCACATCCAGTACTCGTTGCATTCCACCGGCCTCAGTCCACAGGAACGCGATGCTATTTGACCCGCCACCTTCGGTGCCCACGACAACGCTCCCATCCGCAGATACTGCGTTGGCGACGCTGTCATTCGCGCTCGACAGCTGCTGCAATCCCACCATGCCGGTCGCGCTGGTCCAGCGGAAAGCCTGGTCACGAAATTGGGTCCGGCCGACGCCAACCACGACACTGCCGTCTGCCGAAACGCCACGGGCGCCACTGCGAAATAGGCCGCCTGGCAGATCACCAAGTCCCACCATTCCATCGGCCTGAGTCCAGCGAAAGGCCTCCCTTTCACCATCTGCAGCAGA
>CAZTGY010000006.1:2600-22964 GCA_964613445.1 uncultured Chromatiaceae bacterium
GACAACGGTGCCATCGGCGGACACGTCAACTGCCGAAGAAAAGGCCTGACCGCCTGGTAAGAACCCGAGTCCAACGCCAATGCCGTTATTCCACATTGCGGCCTCAATTTGTTCCGACTCGCCTATGGCGCCGCCCACGATTGTCAAGCCGTCAGCAGAGATATCTGCGGCGCCACCATCGTAGCGTCCTGGCTTTACAGCAGGCAGGGCTGTCATTCCCCCCGCGATGGTCCATTGGAAAGCCTGAGTAGGCGCATTCGGGCCCCACGAAGTGCCCACCAGACGGGTGCCAACAGCGGACACTCCCGTGACTCTGCTCGATCCGAAGAATGCGCCGCCAGCTAGTAAGCCCAGATCCTCCATACCCCCGGCACTTGTCCACCGGAAAGCGCGCCGGTAGCCGTCGACGTTGATACTGCTGCCGACGACAACGTTGCCATCAGCAGAGACATCGAACGCGTTGCTATCGACATAGGACGCGTCTTGGAGTCCACCCAGAGGGGTGAAGTTTGCCGCGCTGGCTAGGCAGGGCAGAATTAGAAGTGCGAAAAGTTGCGGCGGCCAAGCTCTCATTGGAGTCCCCTATCGGTGCAAGTTCAGCCTACCCGAAGCAATACTCCCGTGCATCAATAGCGAGGGCTCAACTTCGCCATTACGTCAAACCGAATTCTGAAGAAATCACCAGTGCTGACAATTCAAAGAGCAGAATTGTCATTGCGTCCTCCCGGTGAAAGACGGCCGGAGCATTTTCCCATTCGCCGGTCGGTTGCCAGCACCTCGCGGTGGAGTTCGGCAACTGGGGGTGGCGGCCGCTAGAGGTCTCTGGTTGCGCAAGAGTGCGCGAATGCGAGCCTAGTCATCATGTTTTCGTTGTGTGAATATCACCCACCTGTCTTGCCCGATCCGACGGTCCCGCTGAGTGTTGCACCGTAGTTGCACTGAGATTCGAGTCACCCCGAAGTCGTTGATCTATAACGGCTCTATCCGGCGCATGAGGTAGGATTACCCTCATGCGATGGGAAGGCGGACGGCGCAGCACCAACGTCGAGGACCGGCGCGGCATGGCGTCCCGGCCCGCCTTCGTCGGTGGCGGGCTCGGCACGATCGTGCTGGTCCTCGTCGCCCTCTACTTTGGCGTGGACCCGACCTTCCTGCTGCAGAACGCGCCGGTCGGCGGGGGGCAGGAGCAGGCAGGGCCACCCCTCGGCGCTGACGGCCAGGCCGATCCGGCCGCCGAGTTCATCTCGGTCGTGCTGGCCGACACGGAGGACACCTGGACGGCGCTCTTCGCCGATGGCGGGCAGCAATACCAGTTGCCGACTCTCGTGCTGTTCTCCGGCAGCGTCCAGTCGGCCTGCGGCTATGCCCAGTCGGCGATGGGACCCTTCTACTGCCCGGCGGACCAGAAGGCCTACATCGACCTCAGCTTCTACCAGGACCTGCGGGACCGCTTCCAGGCGCCGGGCGATTTCGCCCAGGCCTACGTGCTGACCCACGAGATCGGGCACCACGTGCAGAACCTGCTGGGCATCTCCGGCAAGGTCGAGCAGGCCCGCCAGCAGGCCAGCGAGGCCGAGGGCAACGCCCTGTCGGTGCGCCTGGAGCTGCAGGCCGACTGCCTCGCGGGGATCTGGGCCCATCACGCGGACCGCACCCGCCAGATCCTCGAGACCGGCGACATCGAAGAGGCGCTGACGGCGGCCAGCGCGATCGGCGATGACCGGCTCCAGCAGCAGTCCCGCGGCTACGTGACCCCTGATTCCTTCACCCACGGCAGCGCCGAGCAGCGCGTGCGCTGGTTCAAGCGCGGCCTCGCCTCCGGCCAGCTGGAAGCCTGCGACACCTTCGGCGCTTCATCGCTCTGAGGCATGCCATGAGCCGTCCGCACATCGAGCCCTATTCCGAGATCGACCAGCCCTACAAGCGGTTCACCCTGAAGGCGTTTCCGAAGGGCGCCTGGTACAAGACGCTGAGCATGGACCAGGACACCGGCGCGTGCTCCCTCAAGATGCGCTTCGACGCGGGCTTCCGCCGGCCGCCCGGCCTGGCGTGGTCGGACCTGGAGCTGTTCGTGCTGCACGGCTCGGTGCGCATCGGCGGCGTGCTCTGCGGCGAGGGGCAGTACTTCTTCGTGCCGGCCGGCTTCGCGCTGGGTGCCATGTCGTCACCGGAGGGTTTCGAGGCGCTGCTGCTGTGGAACGACGGCCTGCCGACCTTCGCCTAGTCCGACGAGCACCACCGTTATGCGCTGACCTCGGCCTTCGTCACGACCAACGGCTACGAGGAGGCGCCCTGGATCGCCACCGCCCGCTTCCAGCCGGGCGTGGCCACCGGCTGCTGCGTGAAGCCTCTGCGGGTGGATCCGCTGAGCCGCGCCACCACCTTCCTCTACACCATGGTGCCCGCGTACCGGCAGGACAACATCTCCTACCACGACTGTGCGGAGGAGAGTTACCACATCTGGGGCACGTCCTGGATGATGCAGTTCGGCGAGATCCCCACCGGCGGCTATTTCTGGCGGCCGGCGTACATCAACCACGGCGCCTTCGCCTCCCGCCGCGGCTGCATCGCCCTCGGCCGCACCGACAGCGAGCTGTACAACTACTTC
Source organism: uncultured Chromatiaceae bacterium (assembly GCA_964613445.1). Classification (GTDB taxonomy): domain Bacteria; phylum Pseudomonadota; class Gammaproteobacteria; order Steroidobacterales; genus SHZI01. Next base: position 5,209 of record CAZTGY010000006.1, read on the forward strand.
CACTACGACCCGTGGAGCACGCCGGACGACAACGCGGCGCGGGCCGCCGCCAATCTCTACCGCAAGCGCCCGCAGCTGTGGGACTGGCAGGTCAGCGAGGGGCACAACCACCCGGAGGGGCCGCCGGACTTCGAGCTGGGCGAAACTCCGGCCCCATGACGCAGGCGCCGCTCACCGCCGACGAGCTGCTGACCACCACCCGTTCCGTCCGCCGCCGCCTCGACCTGGACCGCCCGGTGCCGCCCGGCCTGGTGCGGGAGTGCGTGGACATCGCCCTGCAGGCGCCGACCGGCGGCAACTCCCAGACGGCCCACTTCATGGTCGTGATGGACGAGCGGACCCGCGCCGGGCTCGCCGACCTGTACCGCCGTTCCTGGGCCGGCTATCGCAAGGCGCCCGGCTCGGTGTACGACCGCCACGCCCGGGAGCCGGCCGGCCCGCGCCGGGACCAGATGCAGCGGGTCGCGAAATCAGCCGACTTCCTCGTCGACAACCTGCACCGGGTACCGGTGCACGTGATCCCCTGCATCGAGAGCCGGCTCGGCCAGGCGCCGCCGGGGCCCTTCGCCAACATCGTGCACGCCAGCGGCTACGGCTCGATCATCCCTGCCGCGTGGAGCTTCATGCTGGCGGCCCGCGCGCGCGGGCTCGCAACGGCCTGGACCACGGCCCACCAGGCCATCGAGAAGGAAGCCGCCGAGCTCCTCGGCATCCCCTACGACGCTGTCACCCAGGTGGCCCTGCTTCCCACCGCCTACGCGCAGGGCACCTCGTTCCGCCGGGCGCTGCGCCGGCCGGTGGACGACGTGCTGCACGTGGATCGCTGGTAGGCGCCGGATCTCAGGTCAGCACGAACCTGAGCGACGCGATCATCAGGCCGAAGCCCACCACCAGCATGGAGCCGAGGCGGACGGTCATGGTCGTGGACAGCAGCTCCATGTCCTTGCGGACGAGAGCGAATTCCTGCCGCACCTCGCCGCGTAGCTGATCGAGGTCCGACTTCGTCGCCAGGGTCGTGCTCATGTCCCGCTCCATTGCATCGACGACGGCCAGAGCCTTGTCGTTCGGGACGTTGATCCCGACGAGGGCATCATACAGGGCGAAGAGATAGTCCACGGCGTGCCTCATCTGGTCCGGACCGGGGATGCGGGGGTGCGGGAACCATAGCCCGCAGGGAGGGCCGGCTCCACCTCGCAATCTCGGTGATTCGCCCGGAAACTGCCCGGACTCAGCTGGTCAAGCCGGTGGATAGAGAAGAAAGCCCCGCCTCTCCGCCAGCCACGCCGACTCGTCGCGCCCCGCCAGCCTGTCCAGATCCCCGGCCGTCGCCGCCGGATCGTCCACCCACTCCCGCAGCAGCGGGCCGCCGTTGATCACGTCGATGGCGAGGCGCCCGTGCTCGTACTCGTAGGGGAAATCCCGCCACAGCGGGTAGTCGGGACGGAGCTGGCGCAGCGCCTTGAAGGCCAGCGCCTGCAGCCGCCAGGGGCGGAATCGTTCGTGCGCGTAGGCCGGGTCGTCCACGTGGATCTGCAGGCCGTTGCACAGCTGGCCCACGTGCTTGTGGAAGGTCGGCTCGAACCAGCAGGGCCGCAGGCGGCAGCCGGCGAGCCAGTCCGGCGCGAGGGACTGCATGCGGGCGAGCAGGGTGGCGGCATCCAGGTCCGGGGCGCCGAACAGCTCCAGCGGCCGCGTGGTGCCGCGGCCCTCGGACAGCGTCGTGCCCTCCAGCAGGACGGTGCCCGCATAACACCGGGCCATCGCCAGGCTCGCCGCATTGGGGCTCGGATTCACCCAGCTGCGCTCGTGCAGCGGCCAGCCGTAACCGGGGGCCGTGTCGGGCTGCCAGCCCTCCATGGCCACTACCCGGTACTCCAGGTCGAGTTTCAGCAGGTCGATGAACCAGTGGCCCAGTTCGCCCAGGGTCAGGCCATGGCGCATCGGCATCGGCCCGGCGCCCACGAAGCTTTCCCCGCCGGCCCGGAGGCTGAGCCCCTCGACGGGCCGGCCCGCCGGGTTCGGCCGGTCCAGCACCCACACCGCCTTGCCCGTCCGCGCGCAGTCCTCGAGCACGTAACGCAGGGTGGTGATGAAGGTGTAGATCCGGCAGCCCAGGTCCTGCAGGTCCACCAGCAGCACGTCGAAGGTGTCGAGCATTGCCGCCGCCGGGCGGCGCACGGCGCCGTACAGGCTGAACACCGGGATGCCATGCACCGGGTCCGTGAAGTCCGGTGACTCCACCATGTTGTCCTGCTTGTCGCCCCGCAGGCCGTGCTGGGGGCCGAAGGCGCTGGCGAGCGTGACGTCCGGCAGCGCGACGAGCGCATCGAGGCCGTGCACGAGATCCGGCGTCACCGACGCCGGGTGGGCCAGCAGGGCGACACGGCGGCCGCGGAGTTCCTTCCGCAGCGTCCCGTCCGCGAGCAGCCGGTCCAGGCCGGATCTGACGGGCCCGGACGTCACGGGTTGACCTGCAGCGCAAAGGCATCGGCGTGGTGGAAGTCGGGCTTTCCCGGCAGATGGCGGAGCGCCCACCAGGCCAGCGTGCCGCCCTGGTCCTCGATGACCGCCGCCAGCCCGACGCGGACGGCAACCGGGGGCCGGGGACCTGGCGGTCCCGGGAGATCATCCATCCGGAATTCCACCGCCAGCGTCAGCTCGTCCGCCGTCTGGTGCCACTGCACCCCGGGACTCTTCCGGAGCGGGAGCGGCGCCATTCCCTCCCGGTAGCCGCGAAAGCCGTACGCGGCCCACTGCCCGGAGGGCGAGAAGTTCAGCTCCAGGTACCCGGGTGAGTGGGGATCGGCGATGAAGGCCTCGAAGCAGGTGTGGCGCCACAGGTCGTCGGCGCGAGCCGGGGCCCCGGCCGGCGGAATCCGCAGGCGGGACAGGTCGCCCGCCAGGCGCCAGGTGAGCCCGAGGGCACCGTCGGCCCCGTACCCGGCCGTCGCTTCGAGCGCGCGCACCGGGCCGGCGGCCGAGTCAGGGTGGGGCTGTAACTGCATTGCCGCAGTTTAGGCCACCGCCGGCTCTTCTGCTGCTACCAGGGGATGACGCGCCCGTCCTTGAAGTCCAGGAACTGGCCGTTCTGCGCGGGGGTCATCCCGTCGATCACCCGGATGATGCCGGCCACGCTCTCGGCCGGCGGAATCACGCCCGGCTGCTTGAAGTTGGTGCCGTAGCCGAGCTCGCCCTCGACAGGCTTGGTGTCCACCGAGCCTGGGGATATCGCCGCAATCGTCACGCCCTTCTTCGTCGTCTCGAAGCTTGCCGCGTACACGATCATGTTGAGCGCCGCCTTGCTGGCGCGGTACTCGTACATCATCGACATCTTCGGGCTCTCCGCGAAGGAACCGGCCTTGCTGGAGATCACCGCGATCTTCTTCTGGCCGGATTTCTGCACGTGGGGCAGGAAGGCGGCGATCAGCTTGGCCGGACCCAGGGCATTGATCTCGAAGCTGTTGCGGGCCTCCGCGAAGTCGATCGTCGACACGCCCTTCATGGCCGACATGTAGCGCGGCGTCTTGGCCGCGTTGCTGAGCAGGACGTCGATGGGCTGGTCCTTGTACTTTGCCGCCAGGGCATCCACCGCGGCGTGATCGGTCACGTCCAGCTTCTCGACGGCGATGTCAGGATCGGCCTTTGCCAGGGCCTGCAGGTCCGTCGCGCCCGCCGGGTCCCGCGCCGTGGCGATGATCTTCCAGTCCCGGGCCGAGTACTGGCGGACCAGCTCGAGGCCGATGCCCCGGTTGGCTCCGGTGATGAGCACGGTGGGCCTGGCCGTGTCGGCGGCCCGCGTGGTCGTCAGTGGCGCGGTGGAGAGGAGGGTGGCGGCTAGGAGCACGATCAGGCGCATGGCGGGCAGACTCCGGACGACGAACGGGTAGGGAGCTTCGGTGAAGGACCGGACACCGTCAAGGCGGTTGCGCAGGCGCCCCGGCAGGTGGTTGCGCGGGCTGCCGGTTGCTACCCTAGGGGCCTGGCTGGCGAGGGGCGAGGACGCATGGCAGACGGAGTGCTGATCGTCGGGGCGAGCAGGGGCACCGGCCTCGAGGTGGCCCGGTTGCTGGCGGCGCGGGGCGAGCCGGTGACGGCCTTCGTGCGCCCCGGGACGGACATGGCCGGCCTGCTCCAGCTCCGGCTGAAGCTCTACAAGGGCGATGTGCTGGACCCGCGCTCGGTGGAGGGTGCCTTCGCCTCGGGCAATTTTCGCGCCGTGATCGACACCGTCGGCGGCAGGCGCGGTGAGCCGCGTCCCGACTACCACGGCACCCGCAACCTCGTGGACGAGGCCCGGAAGGCCGGCGTGACCCGGTTCATCTTCGTCACGGCGATCGGCTGCGGCGACAGCCGGGGCACCGTCGGACCCAAGGTGCTGGAGTTCCTCGGCGCGGTCCTTGAGGAGAAGACCCTGGGCGAGAACTACCTGATGGCGAGCGGCCTCGACTACACCATCCTGCGGCCCGGCGGCATGACCCACGATCCCGCCAGCGGCACCGCGATCCGCACGGAGGATCGCAAGGCCATGGGCGTCATCAACCGGGCCGACCTGGCCCGGCTGGTGGTGGAGTGCCTCGACGACCCGCTCTCGGTCGGGAAGGTCTATCACGCCGTCGATCCGGCCATACAGCGCCAGGCCCCGCTCCAGCGCGGCGAGGACCTGCCCGGAGGCCGGGTCCAGTGAGGGCCACCGCACAACGCGGCGGCCTGGCCGTGCCGGGGTGAATCCGGGCCGGGTCGGCCAGCGAAAAACGGGCTAGTAACTGCATTTATCGAGACAGATCAGCACCATGGCACGGGCCCAACCTTCCACCGGCAACGCGTTTGCGGGCGACCTGCTCGAGCGCGGCGCAGCCGGCTATGCCGGCTTTGCCGCGTCGCTGATGCTCGACCGGGACCCCGGCCTCCGGGAGCGCCAGGGCCCCAATGCCCTGGCGGCCTGGCGGTCGCACCTGACCCAGCGCGTGCTGGAGCTCGGCGCCGCCGTGCTGGCGGGCGATGCGCGGCTGTTCCTGGGCCGGGTCACCTGGTCCCGCAAGGCCTTCCGGGCGCGCGGCCAGGACGACCAGGACATCCGCCACAGCATCCAGGCACTGCGCGACGTGCTCGTCGAGCGGCTGCCAAAGCCGGCCCTTGGCCTGCCGGTCGAGTTCGTGGATCTCGCGCTGAAGCTCCTGGCCTCGCCGGCGCCGCCTCCCGATTCGTCGGAACTGGATCCGAAGCGCCCGTCGGACCGCCTGGCCCTCGAGTACCTGCAGAAGATCCTGGAGGGCAACGTGGCTGACGCCATTTCCGTCGTCACGACGGCGGCGCTGAACGGCCTTGGCCCGCGGGCGGCCTACACCGACGTGCTCCTGCCCGCCCAGCGCGAGGTCGGACGGCTCTGGCACGCCGGGGAGATCAGCATCGCGGAAGAGCACATGGTGACCTCGGCGACCCAGCGCACCATGGCCGTGGTGGCCAGCCAGGCTGAACGCCAGCCTGCCAACGGGCGCACGGTCGTGGTCGCGGCGGTCTCGGGCAACGTCCACGACGTGGGGCTGCGGGCGCTCGCCGACATGTACCAGCTGGCCGGCTGGCGCGTCATCTTCGTTGGCGCGGACGTGCCGATGCTGGACCTGCCCACCATGCTCGTGTTCTTCGAGGCCGACCTGCTGATGCTGGGCGCCACGCTGGCTACCCACGTGCCGCGCGTCGAGCAGACGATCCGGTCCATCCGGGAGCGCTGCGAGCGGCCGGTGCGCGTGGTCGTGGGCGGTGCGGCCTTCGACGAGGCGTCCGACCTGTGGCAGAAGATCGGCAGCGACGGCTACGCGCCGACCATAGACCAGGCGCTGGACGTGGGCGCCCGGCTCGTGGGCCTGCCGAAGGCATAGAGGGGGGTCGTGCGCCGCATCCCCGCCATGCTCCTGATCCTGCTCGCTGCAGGCGCCGGGGCGGCGGACCAGCGCGATGCCGATCAACAGGCCGAACTGGACAAGCGCTGCGAGGCGGCCCGGGACGAGAAGCTCGCGCCGATCCGGGCGGAAATCTACACCGATTGCGTCCGCGACAAGCGTGGGGACGACGCCTACTGCCGGCGCTACGCCGACGGCTACAACGGCGAGCGCATCGGCGGCGGACCGCGCTTCTACGAATTGCCGGAGTGCCAGGCGGCGTTCGAGTTCCGTAACCGGGACCGTCGGCCGGGCAGCACGCCCTAGCTGACCCCGTCGTCAGACCACCGTCACAAGCTCCGAATACTGGCGAAGCATTCTGTCGGCAGTGAGCAGCCGCAACGGCTCCGTGACCGCCTGGGCGACCAGCATCCTGTCGAAGGGATCGCGGTGATGCAGGGGCAGGCCGGCCAGGGCTGCAACGTGGGCGGCCCGGATCGGCAGTTCCCGGAAGCCGCTGGCCTCGATTCCGCCGATCAACTCGCCGACGTCGGCATGCAGCTTGCCGAGCCCGATCTTGACCGTGGCTTCCCAGAGGCTCGCGGTGCTGACCATCACCTCGTCGGCCTCACCGATCGTGCGGCGCGCCGCCGCCGGCAGCCGCCGGGAATCTGACAACCACCAGAGGAACACCTGGGTGTCGAGCAGCAGCCTCAAGGCCGTCCGTCGAACCCTGCCTGCACGCTCTCCGGCAACGGGTCGTCGAATCCGGCGGCGAACCGGATCCGGCCTCGAAGTGCGCCCGGCTTGCGGCGCCGGGGTGCGGCGTCCACCGGAACGAGGCGCGCCACGGGCTTGCCATCCCGGGCAATGATCACTTCCTCGCCGGCCGCGGCGCCGGCCAGCAGGCGCGAGAGCTGGGTCTTGGCCTGGTGGACGTTGACGGTGGGCATCGATGGACTCCCCTCGAGCTGATTAGCTAAGGTTAGTCCACTCGTAGCCGGTGCGCCAGCAACCCGGGAGTCAGGGTTCATGTCGCGGAGCATGCACGCCGGCCAGGGATACGTCAGCCGGAGAATGCCGCGGGAATCGGCAGAAACAGGTGGCAATTATGTCGTGAGGCGCCTCGCTAGCCCCTGATCCCCTGGCTCCCCCACTCCGCCAGCGTGGTGCCGAACAGCCGGTCCACGTCGGCCAACGTCTGGGGCGCGCCCTTCTCGAGCAGCGCCCGGTTCGTGGCCGGGAAATCGGGCCGCCCGCCTTCCGCCGGCAGCTGGATCGTCGCATCGATGACGATCTTGCTCGTGCGGCCCTGCACGGGCTGGCTGGGGTCGGTGATGATGCCCGTCAGGTCCTTGATGATCTCGGCGGCTGGCGATGGCTGCCAGCGGGAGCCCACCGCGAACAGGACCTGCGTGCGGTCCATCACGTCGATGTCCCGGTCCACGACGATGACCACCTTGGCGATCGGGTTGCGCTCCGCCACGATCCGCCCGGCCTTCAGGCCTTCGCCCGGCGCCTTCTTGTCGATGGAGAGGATCGCCACGCCCATGAGGTCCTGGGGCTGGTAGATCTCGATGAGGCCGGGCACGGCCCGGCGCAGGAAGTGGTCGTACAGCGCGTCCTGGGGTGACGTCACCATGCCCCGCTGCATGCCGGTGAAGGCATTCATGATCCAGGGATCCTGGCGGTGGGTCACCGCCGTGACGTTGAGGAAGAAGTTCTCCTCCTTGGCCGGGCCCATGTAGCCGAACATCTCGCCGAAGGGGCCTTCCGGCAGGCCCTTGCCCTGCAGCGGGACCTCGCCCTCGATGACCATCTCGGCGTGGGCCGGCACCAGCAGGTCGTTGGTTTCCGACTTCACGACCTCCACGGGCTTGCCGCGGAAGCCACCCGCCAGCGCGAGCTCGTCGACGGGCTTGTCGCCGAAGCGGTTGGCAACGCGGGTGCCGCTGATGAACCACACGACCGGGTCCTGTCCCAGGACGATCGATACCCTGGCCGTCGCCTCGCCGCGCTTCCTCGCCGCCATCAGCATCTTCCACCCCGTCTGGTTCGGCTCGGGGTTCAGGCCGAGGAGGCGCGGGCCCTTGAGCTGGCAGCGGTAGGTGCCGAAGTTGCCGCCCATGACCGGGTCGTGCATGAACACCGAGCCCGTGTTGACGTAACGGCCCGCGTCCGTGGGGTTGGTCTGGATGAAGGCGAACTTCGTCAGGTCGATGTCATCACCCCGCAGCACCACCTGCTTGCAGAGGGCCTTCTCGCGCGCAATCGTGACCGGCGGAATCTGCGGGTAGCTGCCATTGTTCTTCTTCAGCAGGTCCGCGAGCCAGGCCTTGGCGTTGCGATAGCTGGCGGGACCGTTGCCCGGCACCACGGTCTGCCCGAAGACGATGGCGTCCGTGTGCAGGTTGGCCTGCAGGAGGCCGACCAGCGGTCCCCGGACCCACTCGCCGCCGATCTTCACGCGGTCGAAGTACAGCGCGGGCACGCCGAAGTAGGTGAAGCGGTCGTTAGCCCGGAAGACGAGACCTGTCGCGTGGAATGCGTCCTGGTCCACCTCGGGAATGCGCAGGAGCAGGCCATGGGCGTCGAGCGCCGCCACGTAGTCGCGCAGCGTGTCGAAGGGCGCCTGGGGCGCATCGGCCGGGTTGCGGGCGGTGCCAGCCAGTCCGCCCGATGCCGTGGCACCGCCGGCCGCACAACCGGCGGTGGCCAGGGTGGCGGACAGCGCGGCCAGGGTGGAGCCGGCAGCCAGGATCTCGCGACGGGACAGCAGGGAATCGGGCATGGGGAACGCTCCGGCGTCTGGGGTGCTTTCGATGGTGCTGATACTAGCCGGCAGACGCCTGCACGGCGCGGCGTGCCCGCCAGCGTAGCGCGAAAATTGCCGTGGCCACCACCACGAGGGCAGCCAGCCAGCCGCCGGTCCGGCGCTCGATGGCCTGGAAGACGATGCCATGGGCGACGGTCAGGATCAGGGCGGTCGTCGAGATGCCCTGCAGCTGCTTCCAGCGGGCCGGCCCAAGCCGGCGCAGGCTCCAGTTGTGTGAGAGCAGCAGCAGGATCACGAACAGGATCCCGACGACGTACCCGCCCACGATGCTGGTGTTGCCAAGCCAGTCGGGCCAGCCGGGCAGCGGTGGTCCGTCCGGCCCGCTGAGGTACCGCTCGAAGTAGGCGGGTTGCATGACCTCGCCCGTCGCGGCGGCCAGGTGCGCGAGGCCGGCCAGCCCGGCCCAGATGCCGAGGTCCCGGCGCAGGAGGCTGTTCAGCGTCGGCCGGCCGGTGCGCAGCGCGTCCAGGGGGCCCAGCGCCAGGGCCGCGACGAGCAGCCCGAGGCACAGCCAGGCAGTGAGCAGGCTGAGGCGATCCAGCGCGGTGTCCGGATTGCCGGCGAACCAGGCTGCTGCCGCCGAGCCCGCGGTGGACAGCAGGAGCAGGGCGTGGCGCGGCAGCCGGTTACCGGAGGGGCTTGGCAGGGTCTTGGCCCGGCATGCGGCCCCGGGTGTGGAGCTGGTCGATCCGTTGCGTGACGGTGCTGGCCCAGCGCCGGGCGACTCGCCGAACCTCGCTCCAGGCCTGCACCGAGGTCACCCGCGACACGTTGGTGGTGCCGTAGTCCACCGGGTCGGCGGCCCGGCGGTCCACGGCCCGAGCCAGCGTCTCGCCACTCCGGGAGTCCTGCAATTCCAGGACCAGGGTGGCCGCGCCCACCTCGTCCAGGAAGATCTCGTTCCGGCCCGCCGTTTCCGGTGGCACCCTCGATACGATGTCGAGGAGCGAGGCGCGGACCAGCAGCACGTCGGGTCCCGGTTCAGTCGTGAGCGCCAGGCTGCGGCTCTTCGCCAGTTCCTCGCGGAAGATCCCGGTGACGGTGTCCACGAGCCGCTGCCTGTTCACGTCGCTCAGCGGGAACTCCCGGTCCTGGCTGCGGGCCAGGCCCGTGCCCGCGGTGGGGCGCACGGCGCGGAACTGCACCTCGATCGGCAGCAGGAGCATCTGCCGGTAGCTGGCGATGTCGATGTCGGGCTTGACCCAGGCCTCCTTGAGGCCCGGGTCCCGCACCGGGACCATGCCGTCGTAGGTCGGGGCGTCGGCTTCGAGGGCGGGGCCTGACGTCGCGCAGGCCCCCAGGGCCACGCACGCGGCGAGCAGCAGGATCCTCATGCCGTGCACCCTGCGGGCCGCAGCCGGCACCCGGGCTTGTCGAGCACCAGGTGCACTGCGCTGATTGCCCGCTCCAGGAAGCCGCCCTCACAGTAGGCCAGGTACCACTCCCACATGCGCACGAATTCGTCGGGATAACCGAGGCGCCGCACGTCCGGCACCCGTTGCAGGAAGCGCTCGCGCCAGATCTGCAGCGTGCGCGCGTAATCGGGGCCGATGTCCTGCAGTCCCGTCAGCTGCAGGTCCGTCACCCGGCTGACCGACGACAGGATGGCGGCGCAGGATGGCAGGGCGCCGCCGGGAAAGATGTACTTCTGGATGAAGTCCACGGAGTGCCGGGCCTGCCGGTAGTTGCGGTCGGCGATGGTGATGCCCTGCAGGAGCATACGGCCCGCCGGCTTCAGGCGCTCGCTGCAGACGCGGAAATAGGTGTCGAGGTAGTCCAGGCCCACGGCCTCGATCATCTCGACTGACACGAGCTTGTCGAAGCTGCCACCCAGGTCCCGGTAGTCCTCGCGGAGGATCGTGATGCGGTCGGCCAGCCCGGCCTGGCGCACGCGCTCCGTGGCGAACCCGAACTGGTTCCCCGAGATCGTGGTGGTGGTGACCCGGCAGCCGAAGTTCCGCGCCGCGTGCAGGGCGAGGCCACCCCAGCCCGTGCCGATCTCCAGCAGGTGATCGTCCGGTTGCAGGTCCAGCCTGCGGCAGATCAGGTCCAGCTTGTGCAACGAGGCCTCTTCCAGCGACGCATCGGTGCGCGGGAAGATGGCGGACGAATACATCAGGGTCGGGTCGAGGAACAGCTGGAACAGGTCGTCACCCAGGTCGTAGTGGGCGTGGATGTTGCGCCGGCTGCCGGCGCGGGTGTTCCGGTGATACCAGTGGGCCAGCTTCAGCGCCGCACCGCCGATCCGGGCCATGCCGGATTCCAGCCGGTTCATGACCTCCCGGGTGACCACCAGCAGGCGCATTACCCCGGGCAGGTCGGACACGGTCCACTTGCCCGCCATGTAGGCTTCCGCGGCGCCGATGGTGCCGCCGGTGGCGATGTCGAGGTAGGTGGAGAGATCGTGGATGCGGACGGAAACGTCCGGCGCGGAGGCGTCACCGGACCTGCCGAACAGCCGGCTGCCGAGCGGGTCCTGCACGTGCAGCCGGCCCGTGCCGAGCGTGCCCAGCAGGTCCTGCACGCTGCGGCGAGCCAGGCGGATGGCGGCGCCGATGGTACCCGAGGGGCCAGCTGCCGTGGCCTCGGTCACGGGATGGTCCAGAGCTTCGTCCAGGTCATTCATGGCAGGTCAGCTCGCGGGCACATGATCGTACACCCGCCGCGGGCATCCGGATGCAGGCTGCGTCCAATAGCCAGCGTCGGACGAAACTGGTTAATCTGTTGCCGGCCGGCCGGCCGGCCGGACGGGCGGCCCGGGAGATGAGCATGCAGGCAGGAATTCGGACTGGCGCGGCCCTGGCGCTGCTGTTGCTGCTGGCCGGTTGCGGAGCCGCGCCGACGCCGCTCGCAGGCCTCAACGCCTCCTACGAGCGGGCCCTGGAGCGCACGGCGCCGCTGGCCGTGACCCTCGTGCCTGGCTCCGAGCAGGAGCAGCGGACGTTCGCCGCCGTCCAGCGGTACTTCAACGGCATGACGCCCGGGTCCGTGCGCGAGCTGACGTCCAGCGTCTATGCGCCCGGGGCCTACCTCAACGACACGCTCGTGGGCATCGACGGTGCCGACAGGATCGAGGCCTATTTCAGGCACACGATGGAACGGGCCCGGTTGCTGGACGTGCAGTTCCTCGAGAGGGCGCCCGCCGGCACCGACTGGTACGTGCGCTGGCGGATGACCGTCGCAGCCGACGGCCTCAACGGCGGCCAGGAGGTCGTCACCTACGGCGTGACCCAGTTCCGCTTCGACGCGGACGGGCGCGTGCTGGTCCACAAGGACTTCTGGGACTCCGGCACCGGGCTCCACGAGCAGCTGCCCGTCATCGGCGGCGCGGTCCGGCGCGTCCGGGCGGCGGTCGAAAAGGGCGCCGGTTGAGCCTGCCGATAGACCTGTGCGAGCGTGGGCTGATTCCCGATCCGCTCACCCGCCTCGGCATGCGCCGGCTCATGGCGCGGCGGCTGGCGGCCGAATCCCGGGACCGGGGCGAGGGTGAATTCGAGGAGTTCCGCCGGCGCCTCGCCGGCCTGCGCGGGAGTCCGGTGGCCATCGAGACGGCGAAGGCCAACGAGCAGCACTACGAGGTGCCGGCGGCCTTCTTCCAGCGCGTGCTGGGGCCGCACCTCAAGTACAGCTGCTGCTGGTACGGCGACGGTGCCCGGACGCTCGGCGAGGCGGAGGAGGCCATGCTCCGTCTCACCTGCGCCCGGGCGGAGCTGGCCGACGGCCAGCGCGTCCTCGAGCTGGGCTGCGGCTGGGGCTCGCTCACGCTGTGGATGGCCGCGCAGTACCCGCGCAGCCGCATCACGGCGGTCTCCAACTCGGCGTCCCAGCGGGAGTTCATCCTGGACCGGGCGCGGGAGCGGGGCCTCGGGAACGTGGCGGTCATCACGGCGGACGCGAACGACTTCTCCACGGAGGAGCGCTTCGACCGCGTGGTCTCCGTCGAGATGTTCGAGCACATGCGCAACTACGCCACGCTGATGGAGCGCATCGCCGGTTGGCTCGAGCCCGGCGGCAAGCTCTTCGTGCACATCTTCTGCCACCGGTCGTTGATGTATCCCTTCACGGTGGACGGCGACACGGACTGGATGGCGAAGCATTTCTTCACCGGCGGCCTCATGCCGGCGGAGCACACGCTGCTCAACTTCCAGGAGCACCTCACGCTGGAGGAGCAGTGGCGGGTGTCCGGCGCGCACTACGAACGCACCGCCAACGACTGGCTGGCCAACCAGGATCGGGAACGGGAGGCCGTCATGGCCGTGCTCCGGCAGGCCTACGGCGAGCGACGAGCGGCCCTCTGGTTCCAGCGCTGGCGCATGTTCTTCATGGCGGTGGCGGAGCTGTTTGGCTACGCGGGCGGCACCGAGTGGCTGGTGGGCCACTACCGGTTCGGCCGATAACCGGGCCATGCTGCAGCCGGCGCTGTCTGGCCTCGCGACGACCGCAGGACTGATGCTGGCGGCCTGGCTGATCAGCCTCCCGCTGCGCAACGTGGCCATCGTGGACGTCTTCTGGGGCCTGGCCGTCGCCGGCGCCGGCGTCACGTGGCTGCTGCTGGCCGGGCCAAGCCCCCGGGGCGCGCTCGCTGTCCTCCTCGCGGTGTCGTGGGCCGCGCGGCTCGCGCTGCACATCCTGTGGCGCGGCCGGGGCAAGCCTGAGGACCGGCGCTACCGGGAGATCCGGGCGCGCAACGAGCCGAACTTCGCGTTCAAGAGCCTGTACCTCGTGTTCGGCCTGCAGGCAGTCCTGGCCTGGGTGATCGCGATGCCGCTCTTTGGCGCGGTGGCAGGCGGCGGCACGCTGGGAGTCGTGGATCTCGTCGCCGCAGCCCTGTGGCTTGCAGGCTTCCTGCTCCAGTCCGTCGCCGACCTGCAGATGGCGCGCTTCCAGCAGCGCCCGGACGCCAGCGGAGCCGTCATGGACCAGGGCCTGTGGCGCTACAGCCGGCACCCGAACTACTTCGGCGAGACGCTGATGTGGTGGAGCCTGTGGCTGATCGCCGCCGCCGGTGGCGCCTGGTGGACGATCTTCGGCCCGCTGTTGCTCACCTTCCTGCTGCTCAAGGTGTCCGGCGTGGCGCTGACCGAGAAGGACATCGCCAGCCGTCGCCCCGAGTACCAGGCCTACATCCGGCGCACCAGCGCCTTTGTGCCGCTGCCGCCGCGCGCACGAGAATATTAGTCAGTCAGATCCGGCCCGCCTTCGCTCTCCCGCCGGGAGATCAGCCCTTGGTGGCCGACTTCACGGCGGCGGCGATCCACTCCTGGAATGCCGGGTGCTCGATCAGGCCGCGGTCGGCGAAGGTGTAGTCGAGGCCTTCGAGGTCCTTCTGCAGCCGCGCGTGGAATCCGCCCTTGGTCAGGATCATGGGCACGATCACCACGTCCTCGCCGTTGTTCTTCGCGTCGATGATCATGGCGCGCAGCACGGCCTTGTTGGCGGCGCGCACCTCGGGAATGGCGTCATCCTGCAGGGACAGGACCTGCACGTCGGCGAACTTGCTCGAAGCCTTGATGGCCTCCGCACTCGTCAGCAGGCGCTGGATCTCGCCCGGGTTCGCCGCCACGGTCTCCGGGCCGTGGGAGACGATCACCAGGCGGGTCTTCGCCGGATCCTTCGCCACCTCCAGCGCGTGATCGCGCAGGATGGTGGCCATGCGCGGATCGGTGGAGGGCGACTTCGTCATGACCAGGCGGGCGTCCGTCTTCACCCGCGGCACGGTCAGGTACGGGGCCTCGTCCGCCATGCCCAGGATGTACCGCCACTGGCCGATCAGCGAGGTGTCGTCACCCGGTTCCACCGGGACGACGACGACCGTCTTCACGCCGTGCTCCTTGGTCAGCGTGTCCAGGGCCTTCTGGATGTGATTCCCGGACATCATCGCCATGCCCGGGGCCACGGTGGTGGGATACTGCTTGCCCAGCGGCGCAAGCTTCTCCTTGAACTGCTCGTTGCCACCGCGGCTATAGCCGTGGCCGAGCACCAGCAGGCCCACCTTGCCCTTGATGCCATCCGCGCTGAGGTCTTCCCACCAGTCCGGCGGCATGCGCCCCATGTTCGCCATGATCTGCTCGTCGGTGTAGACGGCGTACAGCGGGATCTTCTCGCGCAGCTCCTTCATCTGCTCCGGCGTCATGGCGTGGTCATCGTGGCCCATCGCCGAGTGGTCCATGCCCTCCATGCCTTTCGTGCCGCCGCCCTCGGCGGGGGCGGGGGCGGGAGTGGAGGCGCTGGCGGTGGCGTCCGTGGACTGGTCAGCACCAGCCGCGTTTGCCGCTCGGACATGGCTGATGCTGCCGGCACCGATGGCAACCAGCGCCGCGCCGCACAGGGCGGCCAGCAGCATGGAAAGGACGGGTCGCAGGGCTTTCTGCCCGGTGAAGGTCTGGCTCATCGCAGGTCTCCGGTAATGCTGCGGGGAGATACCCGCAACCTTTGCTGAAGATACCAGCCGGGAGCCCGGAATCAGGTGGTGCGGCATTTTGAATCAGGGCAACTTCCTGATCGCGGTTTGCTGCGTTGCCGCCCTGTCAGTTCGGGCCAGCGCGTCGCTGCATACTGCGGGTGCAGCTCCACGTTGCCCAACCCGCCCTGGCCCCTAGATTACGCCGAACGCGAGCATGGCTTCCGCCACCCGGCGAAAGCCGCTGATGTTCCCGCCCATCACGTAATTTCCGGGGCTGCCGAACTCCGCCGCGGTCTCATGGCAGTCCCGGTGGATATTGCGGATGATCTCGTGGAGCCGCCTCTCGGTGTACTCGAAGGTCCACGTGTCACGGCTGGCATTCTGCTGCATCTCAAGCGCAGACGTGGCAACGCCCCCCGCATTGGCAGCCTTGCCAGGCCCGAAGGCCACGCCGGCCTGCATGAATACCCGGACGCCCCCAGGCGTGGTCGGCATGTTCGCGCCTTCGCCAATGGCGATGCAGTTGTTGGCAACCAGCGTACGCGCAGACGCCTCGTCCAGTTCATTCTGGGTCGCGCAGGGCAACGCCACGTCGCAGGGGATCTTCCACAGGCTGCCGGCCGGCAGCCGTTCGGCGTCTGGATGCTCCGCCACGTAATCCGCGAGCCTGCGCCGCTCGACTTCCTTGATGCGCTTCAGGGTGTCGAGCCGAATGCCCTGGCGGTGGATCACGACGCTGTCGGAATCAGAGCAGGCGATGACCCTGGCGCCCAGGGCCTGCAGCTTCTCGATGGCGTAGATCGCAACATTGCCGGAGCCGGAAACCAGGCACTTCTTGCCCTCGAGGCCCTGGCCGCGCACCTTGAGCATCTCCTCGACGAAGTACACCGTGCCATAGCCGGTGGCCTCGCGGCGGACTAGCGCGCCACCCCAGTGGGGGCTCTTGCCAGTAAGCACGCCGGACTCATAGCGATTGGTAATGCGCTTGTACTGGCCGAAAAGATAGCCAATCTCGCGCGCCCCGACGCCGACGTCTCCGGCAGGCACGTCTGTGAACTCGCCGAGGTGCCGGTAGAGCTCGGTCATGAAGCTCTGGCAGAACCGCATGATCTCGTTCTCTGACTTGCCCTTCGGATCGAAGTCTGCCCCGCCTTTTGCCCCGCCGATCGGCAGCCCGGTGATGGCGTTCTTGAATACCTGTTCGAAGCCAAGGAACTTGATGATTCCCAGGTAGACGGAGGGATGGAAACGCAGCCCCCCCTTGTACGGACCCAGTGCGCTGTTGAATCCGACGCGAAAGCCGCGATTGATCTGCACCTCGCCACGGTCGTCCTGCCAGGGAACCCGGAAGATTATCTGCCGCTCAGGCTCGCAGATTCGCTCGATGATCTTGTGCTCGGCGTACTGCGGATACTTCCTCAGGACGGGGCCGAGGCATTCCGCCACCTCACGTACGGCCTGGTGAAACTCGGTCTCGCCCCGGTTGCGGCGCACGACTCCGGCAATGATGTTCTCGATGCCGTCACTGATGCCGGTCACGAGAGCTCAACCTCGTCATTGCTGACCTCAATCACGCTCAGGGAGCCGCTGCCGCCCTCCGGCGTCGGCCAGTCGATGGAGTGGCCCGGGCGCAGTCCTATCAGGGCCGCGCCGATCGGTGTCAGCACCGATACCCGGTCTCGTGCCATATCGGCCTCCCTCGGATAGACGAGCGTAAGCACGCGTGTGCGGCCGCTGGCGAGGTCGCAATAGGTGACTCGCGACCCCATGCGCACGATGTTGGCGGCCAGCTCGTCGTCGCCAACGATCCGCGCCCGGGTCAGCTCGCCGGACAGGTACTCCGCGACTTCGGACCGGTCCCGTCCTTCGGTGAGGCTGACCAGCCGCGCGTAGTCGCCGGCGGCAATGGCGATGCCTGGACGTGCGGCCGGCGAGCGGGGGCTGGTGGTGACGCAATTTTCGGTAGTCATGATGGTGCTCCATTGCTCCGGCGGACCCATGGGACCCGCACGGCGATCCATCTGAGGCTGTTGCCGAGCCGCCCTGGGCGGACGGACTGGCTGGAAGCTGGCTTTGAGAGGGGCGGCCTCGCCCGGGACCTTCCCCGGGCGAGCAGCGCAGCGCGCTACGCCCGGGGCGGGGAGCCCTGGATCAGATGCCCGGCCTGGTGGAGGCGGTCGAGGCTGAGTACGACGTTGTTCATGGCCGTCAGCATAGTTCGCCGCGCGTGAGTGTCAAGTTGGGCGCCGCCGGATGTACCGGGCCGGGGCGCCGGCCCGCGGGACGCGCTCACCGGTGGAGGCGTGCGTCGATACTCCACGCCCCCGCGCCCCACGCCGCCAGGATGAGCAGGCCACCAGCGACCGCGACATTCTTGAAGAAGAGCAACTGTTGCACGGACTGCTGGTCGGCCGGTACGGCCCAGTAGCCGTGGAAGAACACCGAGGCGACCAGCGTGAACAGGGCCAGGGCGAGTGCCGCCGGGCGGGTGCCCAGCCCGATGATCAGGGCGATGCTGCCGAGGACCTCGACCAGCAGCGCCGCCACCGCGCCGAGCTCGGGAAACGGCAGGCCTGCCGACGAAATGTAGGCGACCGTGCCTGAAAAGCCGGTGAGCTTGCCAATGCCGGCGGGCAGGAAT